>JANTFG010000008.1 GCA_024763555.1 Thermoanaerobaculales bacterium | reverse complement strand
GCAGAAGCGATGGAGGAGATCTACCGGAACTTCCGGCTGATCATCGAGGAGATCGAAAACACCAGCCTTCCCATTCGGGTGAAACGCTGAGGACAATGGATCGGGATACTGTTTGCAGCGAAGTGCGAGGCCGGCCAGGAGTTCTGCCTCGGTTTCCGAAGGTAGATGAGCAGGCACCCACCCCGGGAGACACACAGAACACAGTTGTTTGCCCGGAGCTAGGGTTTTCCCTCTCTTCTTCTTTGTCTTAGATCTTGGCGAGACTGGGCGATCCCCGAGATACCTGCCTTGGGCGAGGGGGAAGAACGCAGAACACATTCTCACGCCAAGATCGCCAAGGTCCGCCAAGGTAGGGCAGGCGGGCATTCGGCCCTGAGCCTGCTTTGCAGCCTTCGTCGTCCGAGAGACCGGCGTCGGAAAGTGAACTCTCCTCCGACCGGACACCCGAGACGACCAGCCGATCCCTTTCCGGAATGGTCTCGGGTCCAAATACCCAAAACAACAGGACGCATCACGCAAGACGCATTGTCTCTCGCGAGGTGGGTGGTGTGTTCTGGGGTCGTCGGTCCTTCGATCCTCTCACGAAGAGACAGGGCGGCTGATTGATGCCTTTGCTGGAGGAGAGCTCGCTCTTTGACAGTCAAGCTTCTGTCAGCACCGACTGCGAAGCAGGCCCAGGACCGACGATCCGCCCTCTGCGTCCTCTGCGTGAAAATGTGTTCTGCCTTCATGTCTTTGGGCGGGAGGGGGCCTTTGCGATCTTGGCGAACTTTGCGTGAACGTGCCTTCTGACTTCGGGCGGGAGGGTGGCTCTGCGTCTTTTGTCTTCTTCTTCCTCATCCGTGAAATCCGTGGTTCCTTTTCTTGCCTCGGGCGGGCAGGGTGTCGAAAGATGCGAAAAATGCTAGGCTGTCGCCATGACGATGATTCGCCGAATTCTGGCCACGACCAACGAGATCAGCCTCAAGGGCGGAAATCGCCGCTGGTTTGAGAAGAAACTGACAGCCAATGCGCGACGAGCCCTGGCAGACCTCCCGCTTCAGGAAATCTCCCGACCAGCGTGGCGTCTGCTGGCCGTTTTCTCCGAGGAAGTCCCGCTCGAAGAGGTCGTCCGAAGACTCTCGACAGTCTTCGGAATCGGCGGCATCATGCCCATCTACCATATCGGATGGACCCTTGAGGATGTCAGAGAGGCTCTCCCCTCCTTCCTCGAGAATCTCT
Organism: Thermoanaerobaculales bacterium; assembly: GCA_024763555.1. Lineage (GTDB taxonomy): Bacteria > Acidobacteriota > Thermoanaerobaculia > Thermoanaerobaculales > Sulfomarinibacteraceae > JANTFG01. The sequence continues at coordinate 27,758 of JANTFG010000008.1, read as the reverse complement.
CGCCCGGCCATTTTGCCGTCCGTTGCAGTCGATCCGACAAGAGCTTCACGAAGACCTCCCTGGAAGTGGAACGCGAGATCGGGGCCTTCATCGTCGAGAAGATGGGCTGGAAGGTTCAGCTGAAAGATCCCGATTTGACGGTGCACCTTCTCATCGACAGCGAGGGCATGTCATTGTGGTTTCAGAAAATACCAGGGCCCGGAGGCCTGCCCTCGGGAAGCGGAGGCCGTGCCTCCTGCCTGCTTTCCGGCGGCATCGACTCCCCGGTGGCCGCCTATTTGTGCATGAAACGCGGCATGAAACTGGACTTCATCCATTTTCATTCGGTGCCGCAAACCGATCCCGCCAGCTTAGAAAAGGCCTCGGACCTCGTCCGCCTGATGGCCCGCTACCAGGGTCGAAGCCGCCTGGCGCTGGTTCCCCTCCTGCCCATCCAGGAGGAGATCGTGGCCCGCTGCCCGGCCGAGTACCGGGTACTTCTCTACCGGCGTTTTATGCTCCGAATCGCCCAGAAACTGGCGATGCGTCTCCACGGCAAGGCGCTTATTACCGGCGAAAGCCTGGGCCAGGTGGCCTCTCAGACCATCGAGAACCTCAGCGCGGTCGAGGCCGTCAGCCGAATACCCGTCCTGCGTCCGCTGATCGCGATGGACAAGCAGCAGATTATTGATATCGCCAGACGGATCGGGAGTTTCGAGATCTCGATCCGGCCCCATTTCGACTGCTGCTCCTTCCTGCTCCCCGAGCATCCGGCCACGAAGTCGAAGGCCCGGCAACTTGACGAGGCAGAGAGCGAACTCGATATCGACGCCCTCGTCCTCGAGGCTTTGAGAGCAACTGAGATCGACACCATCGATGAAGCGGTCCCGTGGGATGAAATTCCGCTGCCGAAGACCCCGGCGGGCTTCAAATGAGCCGCTCCCGACGGGAACTCCTGACCGGCTGGTTTTCCCTCTTCCGGGAAGCCACCGACGCCATGCTGGAAAAACAGCAGGAACCGGATGAAGCCGTACTCCTGCGCCCGCCGGGGGCTCTGCTTCCGGACGAGGATTTTTTGGAAAAATGCAGTTCCTGCATGGAGTGCATCCCTGCCTGTGCCCCCGGAGCGATCTTCGAGATAGAGCATCCCTCGGGAAGGGTCGTCCCGGCGATCTCTCCCACGCGAAAACCCTGTGTCCTCTGCGAGGAGATTCCCTGCACAACCGCCTGTCCGGACGGCGCACTCCTCCCGCCTCCCTCGGCCGAGCGAATCCGGATCGGCATCGCCAAGGTCAATCCGCGGACATGCCGGACCTTCCATGGACACAGCTGTGACGCCTGCTTCCAGGCCTGTCCTTTCCCCAATGCCGCCATCATGATGGTCGGGGGCCGGCCCATCGTCGGCAGCAGCGCCTGTACCGGCTGCGGCCTCTGCGAGCTGGCCTGTCCCGAACGGCCGCGGGCAATCCAGGTCATCGCCGAGCGCCACCTCGTCCCCGGCCTCAGGGTCCCCAAATCCGAGATCGGTGGCGGCTGAACCTTCGATCGAGATCCTGGTAGAAGAGCTACACAAGGCTGTGAAGGAACGTGGGCCGGGCGCCGCATTGATGTCTGAAGCCGGAGCAGGAGCAGGAACAGGAGCAGGGGCCGCACATCCGGAGCCGATGCCGGAGCCGGGGCAGCCGTGGTTCCCTGAGCTGAGTGCGTCGGCCGGAATGCCCAGGAACGCAGAAGACAGCCAACCACGGATTTCACTGATTGCACGGATTATTTCAGGGCAGGGAGCGGCGGCATCAGGCCCCGACTGCTTCGCAGCTACCACCGGCGGACACTTCGTCGTCGAAATACAAGCTGTTCTCCGCCAAAGATATCAGCCGGCGATCCAATCCCAAAGGGAACGGATTCGGATCCGAGATGCCCATAAGGCAAACTCATGCCTGTCCTTGGGTGGGTGGGTGTTCCGCTTTGGGGCTTTCGGTCCTTCTGTCCGATCCCGGAGGGAAGAGGACTGCCGGTTGATGCCTTGGCTGGAGGAGAACCTGTTCTTCGACGGTCAAGCCTCGACCGGTATCGACTGCGAGGCAGGCTCAGGACCGATGGCCCGCCATCTGCGTCCTCCGCGCACTCTGCAAGAGAGTGTGTTCATGCCTTCGTGTCTTTATAGCTTCTTCTTCATCCGTGAAATCCGTGAAATCCGTGGTTCCTTTTCTTGTCTCGGGCGGGCGGGTGGCCTTGGCGATCTTTGCGTGCTTTGCGTGAAAATGCCTTCTGACTTCGGGTGGGAGGGGAGCTTGCTTCCCGACTCCTTCCGCTCGCCCGGGCAGGCCGCAAAGCGGCCGCACTCACGGGACCGCTTCGCCTCGAACCAAAGCACAGCGCAAATACCCCTCTCCGAATCCCGGCCCCATTCCCTTCCGGCTTCAGGTACACTGATTCACTGGAGGTATCCCGTGCCTGAGATTCCCAAGATTATCGACCTTCCCACCGGAGGCCGCCCCCCACTCCGCGGACTCCTGATGATTCCTCTCGTGCTGCTGATCCTGCTCGTCGGCGTCAGCTCCTACTACACCATCGACCCCGAAGAAGCAGGAGTCATCCTGCGCTTCGGCCGATACGACCGAAAGACGCGACCGGGTCTCCACTTCAAGTGGCCCTACCCCATCGAGAGCCTCCAGAAGGTTCCGATTCAGCGCCAGCTCAAACAGGAATTCGGTTTCCGGACGGAACAGCCCGGCGTCAGGACCCGTTATTCGAGCAGCAATTTCGACGACGAGAGCCTGATGCTGACGGGTGATCTCAATGTCGCCATGGTCGCCTGGATCTGTCAGTATCGGGTCGCCGATGCCAAAAAGTACCTCTTCAATGTCAGACACCGGGACAAGACCTTCCGTGACATGACCGAGGCCGTAATGCGAAGCGCCATCGGTGATCGAAGCGTCGACGAGGTCTTGACAGTCGGCCGACAGGAAGTGGAAGACCTCGTTCGCAAGGATCTGCAGGAACTCTGCAATCAGTATGAGATCGGGATTACGGTCGACCAGGTGGTTTTGCAGGACGTCAACCCGCCGGATCCGGTCAAGCCCTCCTTCAACGAGGTCAACCAGGCGGAACAGGAAAAGGAAAGGGCGATCAATGACGCCCGGGCGGAATATAACAAGGTCATCCCCCGTGCCCGGGGAGAGGCCAAACAGACCATCCAGCAGGCTGAGGGCTACGCAGTCGACCGTGTCAACCGAGCGAAAGGAGAGGCGGCTCTTTTTGATGATGTCCTGGCCGCCTATCAACGGGCGCCGGAAGTCACGAGGAGAAGGATCTACCTGGAAACCATGGCAAAAATTTACCCAAAGGCCGGAAGAAAGATCATTCTCGACAAGGATCTCAAGGGCGTTCTCCCGCTCCTTTCCCTGGGACAGGAGGTGAGCAAATGAAACAGACCGCCTTGATCCTCGCCGCGATTCTCCTCCTCCTGATCATCGCCACCCTCGGGGGGGCATTCTTTATCGTCACCGAAACCGAACAGGTTGTCATCACCCAGTTCGGCCGTCCGGTTGGAGAGGCCATTGTAACTCCCGGCCTCAAGATGAAGGTTCCCTTCCTCCAGCAGGCCAACTACTTTGACAAGCGTTTCCTGGAGTGGGACGGCCAGCCCAACGAAGTGCCCACGGCCGACAAACGTTTTATCTTCGTCGACACCTATGCACGCTGGCACATCACCGAACCCCTGCTTTTCTTCCAGAGGCTCAAGGACGAGGATGGTGCTCAGTCACGCCTCGACGACATTCTCGACGGCGAGACCCGAAACACCATCGCCAAGCACGAGCTGATCGAGGTCGTTCGATCAACAAATCGGGCCTTCGCAATCTCCCCGGATGATACCGGCGAAGAGACCGTCAAGAAAATCAAGTACGGGCGCGGAACCCTCGAGCAGGAGGTGATGAAGAACGCTTCTGATCGGGTCAAGGATCTTGGGATCGAGATCCTTGATTTCCGTTTCAAGCGGACCAATTACTCCCAGGTCGATCGACCCAAGGTCTACGAGAGAATGATCTCCGAGCGAAAGAGAATTGCGGAACGATTCCGGTCCGAGGGCGCGGGTGAGGCCGCTCGGATCAACGGCGACCGTGATCGGGAACTCAAGACCATCACCTCGGAGGCCTATCGTCAGGCCCAGGAGATTCAGGGAAAAGCCGATGCGGAGGCAGCGGACATCTATGCTGCCGCGTATAACAGGAACCCGGATTTCTATCGCTTTCTCAAGACGATGGAGGTCTACCAGGGTACGGTAGACCAGAGCACAACCCTTCTCTTGGGGAGCAAAGGAGAGTTCCTGAAATACCTTGACCAGAGTCGCTGAGAAGAGTTTTTCGGCGGGAGGAAGACTCAAGACGGTCCCGGTGGTGAGACCGGAGCAGGGGCCGAAACCGGAGCCGCAAGCCGGAGCAGGAGCAGGAACAGCAATCCGGAGCCGTATCCGGAGCCGGAGCCACGGGCAGGAACCGCCTCCGGAGCCGAAGACCGAAGCAGGGACAGGAACAGGGACGGGAGCAGGAACCGAATCCGTGGCTGGAGCGGAGAGCCGAAACCGGGGCCGGAGCCGCACATCCGGAGCCAATGCCGGAGCCGGGGCGGCCGTGGGTCTCTGAGGAGAATGCGTGCGCCGGGCACAACCTTGGTATCCCGAGTCTGAGCAGGGAGATCGTGGAAGAAACCTATGCGGTCGTGGATCTTTGAGCGGAATACGTGGGCCGGCAGCCACCCTGAAATCCCGATAGCCGGGGCTTAATCCCCGGAGAACAACAAGGGCTCAGATGTACAGCTAAACCCGAGTCGGCTATAATCGCTCAATGAGTAATTCTCCCGAAACCGTGTTCGATAAGATTATTTCCGGTGAGATTCCCTGCCACAAGGTGTACGAGGACGAGAAGGTCCTGGCTTTCCTGGACATCGGGCCCCTGTGCCCCGGACACACGCTGGTCATTCCCAAAGAAAGGGCGAGATTCCTTCACGAACTCAGTGATTCATCAGCGGCTGCCATCGGCAGAGTCCTGCCCCGCATCGCCAGAGCCATGCTGAAGGCAACCGGGGCTGAGTCCTATAACGTGCTTCAGAATAACGGCAGCGCCGCGAACCAGGCCGTGTTTCACGTCCACTTTCATATCATCCCGAAAATCGAGGACACGGGCCTCGGCCTCAAGTGGCGGCCCCTGACCCTGATCCCGGAAGAAGCCCAACGGCTTTCCGAAGTAATGCGGGCCGAACTCGAACAGGACTGAGGCGTACCTGCGCGAATTTTCCTCAACCCACCGGTCAAACAGCTCCTGAAATCCGATTTCCGGGCCTTCTCCGACGATCCTCAGTGAATCGCCATCGGGGGCGCGAGTTCGAATGTCGCAATTCGAACGTCGAAGAGATGTCCCGCCTCGCTCCGCATCTTGTATGAGCCTCGCATCGTGCCGAAAGGTGTCGGCAGGGGGCAGTAAGACTCGTAATCGTAGGTGTCTCCCGGGCCGATCACAGGCTGCTCTCCGACAACGCCCGGGCCGCTGACCTCTTCAACCCGCCCGTCGGCGTCAGTGATGACCCAGTGCCGGGAGAGAAGTTGCACCGACTCCATGCTCTCGTTGAAGATCTCGACATTGTAGGCAAAGAGCCACTGGCCCGGCTTGGACTGCTCGGGAAGGTAGGAGGGCCTGACGCTGACACGCAGACCGTGGGTCGTCGCTTCTGATCCCCGGGTTCCGTCATCTATCAGAGGTATTGATCTCATCACTGACTCCCGATCAGTAGGCAAAAGGATCCCGATCCTTGTCGTCGTCCGAGCCGATCGGAGAAGCCGGAATATCCAGGGCGATTCCCGAGTCCTTCTCCTGCGTCTTCTTCTTCGAGCGTTTCCTTCGACTCCGCTTTGAAACGCTCTTTTCCCCTGCCGCGGTCGAGTCCTCTCCCGGCCTTCGGCCTCCTTCCGTCCCACCATTTTTCGGAGTCACCGCCCGCTCCACTTCCGGCGCCTTCTCTTCCGCAGAACTCTCGACGGCCCCTTCGACCTCGGGTTTCTTTTTCCGGCGTCCTCCACGACGACGTTTCCTGGAACTCTTCGTTTCACCGGGTTCCTGTTCTGCCTTGTCCTTCGGAAGCTCAGGAATCTCCTCCTCGACCTTCCCCTGGCGGGGTTGCCTGATACCCTCGGCCAGATCGGCTGCACTGACCGCAGCCTCTGACGGCATACTCTCCGGATGGGCCCGATCTTTTCTCTCTCTCGGGAGCCATTCGACGCGCTCCTCACTCCGGTGAATTCCCGCCTTGGCAATGACCTCAATCCTGAGATCGAACTCCCGCTCGATCGCAGCGATTTCCTGCCGACGTTCATTCTGAAATGCGTCCGCCAGTTCCGGGTGCAGCTCGATCCTGGCACCACGAATACCACCGGTGGCCGCCCGGGCTTCAAGTCGCCGAAGCAGGGTCAGACCGACGAGTTCCGGGCTTGCGATCGTCCCGGCTCCACCGCAGGTCGGACAGGGGCGGTGGGAACGCAGCTGCAGCGCCTTCTTAACCCGCTGACGATTGATCTCGAGAAGTCCGTTGTCGGAGATCTTGCCGACTGAAAAACGGGCCTTGTCGATTTTCATCGCATCACGGAGAGTCTTTTCGACCTCCCGGTTATTCTTCCTGACACGCATGTCGATGAAGTCAACGACGATCAAACCACCGATATCGCGAAGGCGGAGCTGTCGGGCCACCTCACGTGCCGCTTCGAGGTTGGTCCGGATGGCATTCTCTTCCTGGTTGGCGCCCCGTGTTCCCCTTCCCGAGTTGACATCGATGGCCGTAAGCGCCTCGGTCGGATCGATGACAATGCTTCCGCCGGAAGGGAGATCAACGGAGCGCTGGTAGATCCTATCGATCTGCTCTTCGAGCTTTTCGAGGCTGAAGAGCGGCATCCGGTCCCGGTATCGAATCAGCTTGGTCTTCGCCCGGGGCATGAAACTTCTGAGATAACCCTCGGCCTTGGCGAAAACCTCGTCGTTGTCGACACTGATTTCGCTGATCGAGCTGTCCAGATGATCCCTCAGGGCCTGAACAACCATATCCTGGTCGGAGTAAAGAAATTTCGGACCCTTTCCCGATTTGGATTCCTTCTCGATTTTCTTCCAGAGGCGGAGCAGAGCATTGAGATCCCGATTCAAGGCGGCCTTGGGCTGCCCGAAGGCATTGGTCCGCAAAATCAGGCCCATGCCTTCCGGAAGTTTGAGATTGGAGAGCTTCTCCTTGGCGGCCTTCCGCAGTTCCTCGTCTTCCGAGCGTCTGGAAATCCCACGGACCTCCTCGAAGGGCATCAGCACCAGGTAGCGCCCCGCCAGCGAGACATTGCTCGTAACCTGGGCGCCCTTATGGCCGATGGCATCACGGGTGACCTGGACGAGAATCGGCTTCGCCCTCTCAAGCAGGGCATCGATTCTCGGGTGGCGTCCGGCATCCTTCGCGAGTTTCCGATGACGGGCCGCGGGCACCACGTCTTCCGCCCGGATCAGGGCGTCCTTCCCCAGACCGATATCGATGAAGGCGGCCTCCATCGCGGGCCGAAGATTGACGACGATTCCCCGGTAAATATTTCCTTTTGTCAAGCGATCTTCCGAGGCGCCGACCTCGAAACTCTCCAGTATTCCATCCTGAACAATCGCGACCCGGATCTCCTCCGGGCTGCTGGCGTTAATGAGCATCTTTCGGGACATCTCTTCTCCAAATGGATCCCAGCGGATCCCCTCGTAACATCTGCTTTCCTGCAGGCGAAATCATGATCGGGAATCGAATTTCAGAACCCGATCCCGGGATTCCACCTGAAGACCCCCGCATTCTACCCTCTTTTTAGCTGGAGGGCGTGACGAGTCAGAAACTGTAGCCGAAAGTCTCGATATCCTCGGCAAATTCGCGGGCGACGATTTCGCGGGTTTCCTCGTCGTAGAGTTCCCGATAGGGACGGTGGACCGACTTCTTGACGTGAGGCAGCTCGGCCTGCACCCCGATCCTCCGGCAGATCAGCTCGAAGTCCATCCGAAGATTCTCCAGCGAACCGACGAATGACACCAGAATCTTCCCATTTTCATCAGCGATCCATCGCAGTTGCGGCATGAACATCCGCGGCTGATCGTAATAGAAGGGCTCACGCTCCCCGTAGGCCCGGATCACCCACTCCCGGAAGGGAATGGTGTTCTGTCCGAGATCCGTCTGGTTGGTCTTGACCCGGTAGTGGTAATGGGAAACCACCTTATCCCAGGGATTCCGGACGATTGCGAAAGAGAAGCGCCGGTCCCATTCTTCGCGACCGAGTTCTTCGATCTTTTCCAGGGCCGTCCGGTGCTCGAATCCCAGTTTCAGGGCCTTCTCGATGCTGGTCCCACCGGTCTTGTTGATATGAATAAAAACAAAGCTGTCCCGAAGCCGATTGCGGCGCCGCCGCCAGGGATCCCGAACCGGCTTGACAAGCTTTTCAAACAGACGCCCCATCTTCAACTCCGCCCCTGATTCCCGAAGCCCTATCGGCCCGGAATCTCGGGGACCTCGGTCCCGTAGACATAGCGGTCGAAGAAGGGTCGATAGTCCTTTCCGCCGATGGCCGAGGCGAACTGAATCACATCCTCGGTACTGACTTTGAGCTGCTTCTCTTCCGCCGCTTTGGTCAGGAAGAAGAGGAGCTTTGTAAACTTCTCATCCCCCATCTCGTGCCGCAGGGCATGGAGAACGTAGGGACCCTTTCCATAGAGCAACTGCGTGTAACAGTTCCCGAACGCAAGCGCGGAAGCTCCGTAGATCGAGGACTTCTCCGAACATTCATCGGTATCGATCTTCCACTGGTGGAGTTGCTCCTTGGCCTTCGAGCTCTTCTTTGCCCCCATGGACATGAACATATAACTGAGATACTCGGCAAAGCTCTCGGAAAGCCAGTTGTCATAGGGGGTCGCCCAGGATGCCAGATTCCCGAACCACTGGTGGGCGATCTCATGCGCCAGCCGGGCATTCTGACCCTTCTTGGCGTAGCGCTTGATCAGGGAGTTAACATCCGAACTGTCCGAGGCGACCGGATTGAAGCCCTCCGAGGTAATCTCGACGATTCCCGCCGGGGACTGCCAGAAAAAATGCCGATAGTAAGGGATCTCCACAATCTCCAGCTCCCTGTAGGCAAAGGGCACCATGCCGTGGGAATAGAAGTCGAGGATGGCAAGACCGTTCCGCTGGAGGTTCTTCGTTCCACGTTTCTTGGCGCCGGCATAGGAATAGACCTTGAGGTCATAGCCTCCCTTTTCCACGTCGGACTCGTTGAACTTCCCGACGACGACGAAGGGGAAGGACACCGGCTTCTCTTCGCGGCTTTCCAGACAGTTCAAATCTCCCTCTTTCCAGCGCCGGAGGTTCTTCCCGCAGGCGAGGGCCACCCAGGGATCCCGGACTTTGACCACCGCGTGGAAAGGCGCCGCGGTCGCCTCGGTTTGAAGCTGAGGATAATAGGCCATATTCCCTAATACGGTGTAGTTGTCTCCATAGTAGTTCTTCAACAGCCGTCCCTTCGCATGGACGACGATGGTCGTGGTCTCGCCGGGGGCCAGCAGCTCCGGGAGCATCACGAGGAGTTCATCGTATTGATGCGAGAACTCCAGCGCCTTGCCGTCGGCTGTCGCCACCGAATCCACCGTAAAGGGATCCTCCCGCTCATTCCAGAATTCAAAGTGCTCCGATTGTCCGTTGAGGATTCCAAAAGCCAGAAGGATCAATCCCGACTTCCCGGCTCGAACCTGGAGCGTCGCCTTTTCATCCAGCATTTCGTTATCGGGCGAACTCAGCTCGAGATCGATGGATGTCAGCGCCAGGCTCGGAAGAGGCCGCTTTTTCGGATCGAAACCTGCGCCCTGACGAATGAAAGGCGACATGATAAAGACCTTTTTTGGTCCCCGGGCCTTCTTCCAGACAGCCAGCATTTCCGTCTGCTGCTCAGCTTCATCGAGTTGATAGACCAGGTCTTTCCGGCCGCCTTCCATCAGGATGATGGCGGACTTTCCCGGAAGCCGGTTGAAAAGCTCCATCGCCAGGAAGTGCTCAATGCCTGAATAAGGTGAGAGTTTCCATTCGCCCAATCGCTCCGATAAGACCTCCGCGAGCTTTTCCCCCTCCGCTTCCGGACCCCTAAGGAGATTCTCAGGACTCCAGTTGAGGAGAAAAACCGCTCCCTTGAAACTGTCCTCGTACTTCGCCTTCTTCGCGCTTGCCGAACCGAATTTCTCGTCGAGATTGCTCAGATTCGCCTGTTCAAAGGGCCCGGGAGCAACCCGGGTTTCCACAGTGCCCTCCCCGGAAAAGACGAATCCGATGGTATCGGTATCCACCTTCAGGGGCGCAAGGACACCATCCAGGTGAAAGCGGCTCTGCCCCATTCTGAGGTCGAAATTCTCCACACGATGGGCACTTCCTGCGATCGAAGGAGTCGCCATCTGTTTCAGAGCCTTCTCCAATGGTCCCGCCTGCACTGCAGCAACGGCAAAACAGAGAATCAGCCCAACACATACCGTCTTGAATCGCATCCTGAATTCCTCCAAAGCCCAATCTGCTGAACAATCACCTCAGGCAGATCGCTCAAGAATCACGCCTGCCTCTACTCCACAACAATCGGAGGCTGCCAGAGAACACCCGGGGTCTCGATCCTTCCGGTCCGCACCAGACGCTGAAGGGTCTCCGTCATTCCACGGACCGAGGCCTCTTCCTGCTTCTTCCTGTTGAGGACCTGTTCCCACCAGGGCAGAACCTTCGGGAAATCAACCAGAGTTACTTCTTCACCCGAAGCGAGACCCGCCTCCTGACGCGCCATCTCGACAGCCGTGTCGAAGCCGCCGATGGCATCGACCAGCCCCTTGCCGAGGGCCTGCTGACCCGTAAAGACCCGGCCCTCCGCCATAGCATCGACTTCCTCGACCGTCTTGTGCCGGGAATCCGCGACCCGCTGGAGAAAATCGGAGTAGATCCGGTCGAGCTGCCGATCGACGATTGCCCGCTGCGAATCATTCCAGTCCTCGAGTTCTCCATAGATATTGGCATTGGCGCCGAAGTCCAGCTTTCCGTAGCTGATTCCGATCTTGTCGCGCCAGAAGCCTTCCATGTTGAGATGGCCTCCGTACACTCCGATCGACGCCGTCAGGGTGCCGGGATCCGCAACGATTTTCCGGGCTCCGCAGGTGATCCAGTAACCTCCGGAAGCCGCGTAGTTCGACATCGAGACCACGACCGGAATCTTCTCCGCCGTCCTGATCATCTCCTGGCGAATGATCTCCGAAGCGACGGCAGAACCGCCGGGGGAGTTGATGCGGAAGACGACCGCCTTGATATTCTTAGCCTTACGCACATCTCTCCAGGCGCCGGCAATCGTGTCCGAGCCCATGATTTCCCCACCCAAGAGGGGATTCATGCTCTTCCCGCTCGTACCCCGCATGATGGCGCCCACGGCCGTCACGACGGCAATCCTGGGCTTGTTCCGGGGGGCGGGATTTCCCTTGAGGTAGCGGGAAAGTCCGACCACCTTCGCGTTTCCGTCCTCGCGATCCTCGAGACCCTTTCTGAAGGCGCCCCAGTCTTCCAGTTTATCCACCAGTTTTGCGGCCTTCGCCGCCTCCGCCGAGAGCGGTCCGCCATCGACGATGTTCTTCACAGCAGCGGCATCCAGCGATCGGGAAGCGGCGACATCGCCGATCATCTGATCCATCAGCGATCCAAGCAACCACTGCATCATCTCCTTCTGCTCGGCCGTGAAATCGGTCTTCGTATACATGAAACGGGCTGTCTTGTAGCGGCCCCTTCCCGGAAACTCGGGTTTGACGCCGAGTTTGTCAAGGGTTCCCCTGATAAAGGGCGAACGTGCAGAGAGACCGATGAAATTGACCTCCCCGGCTGGATTGAGGGCGATCTCATCGCAGGCCGTCGCCAGGTAATAGACGGTATTCCCGGGCGAGAACTCTCCGGCGGTATCAAGGTACGCGGCAGTCCATTTCCCGGCTGCCCGGACGCGATCGAGCAGGGTTCTGATCTCCTGAAGATCGGCAAATCCCCCGCCGAAGGAGTCGATCCGCAACCGGACTCCCCGCACCCGATCATCCTCCGCGGCATGGATCAGCGCTCTCCTGAGATCGCGCATGGCCAGCGGGGTTTCCCCCGAGAGTTCGGCCAGCGGATCATCAGGTGCGATTTCCACGACCGGGCCGTTGAAGCGCAGGGACAGAACCATGTTCCCCGGAAGGCTTGAGGAGCGGGATACCATGATCATCAGTGCCAGGCCGCAGCCCACAACAACAATGACCAGACAACCCAGAACTGCGAATAAACCGTGTTTCTTTGCCATCATTCCTCCATCCCGGGTGGTCGTCCATCCGGTCATCGTCCTGATACCTGCACCGTGAGCATCAATCAACCACGAGCAGCTCTATCACCGTATCTACGATCCCGAAGACCGCGGGTTTCATTTCCCGCCGCGACGAGCTTCCGCTCGAATCTTACTTCCCATGCAGAATTTTGGAAGCCGTTTCCGCCCCCGGCATCACAATCCGCGAGGCTTCCTGCCGTTGCATCTCACGCGCCTCCTCCATCAGAGCCTCAATGCCCTTCTCCACGGCCTTCGGATATCCGGCAATGGCTTCATCGAGCGTCGAAGCCTCGATCTGGGCGCTGACCGGCAGCGGTCCGAGCTGGGACATGATCTGGGCCTGCGCATAAAAGAGCATCGGGCGACCCAGGTCACGGTTACCCTGACGATCGAGCGGCGTCAAACGCCTGATGGTTCCGACCTTGAGGTCGGTGATGACTTCCTCGAGATAAAGATTGGATCCGTCAAAACTGATCTGATCGAGACCCTGTACATTCGGCTGCATGATCTTCTTCCTCGTTTCACATATTTCCGCCCTCTCGGGGCGGGCGCCTATGTTACCCTATGACGCGAGTCTGTGGTGCACTGATTGCCCTGCAGACGAGGATCGAACTCAGTACTTCCGGGGGGGAAGCATGGCACTACATCTCGCGCATCGAATGGAAAAAGTGAAGGCTTCTGCAATCCGTGAGATTCTCAAACTGACGCAGGAGCCGGATATCATTTCCTTCGCCGGCGGCCTTCCCGCGGTGGAAACCTTCCCCGCCGAAGATCTCGTCGAGGTCAGCACCAGGGTCTTGAAGGAGCATGGGGAACAGGCCCTGCAGTACTCGCCGACCGAGGGTTATCCACCTCTGCGCCGGCTCATCTCAGAGCGCATGAACCGGCGGCTCGGTACAACGGTCAGCCCCGAAGATGTTCTGGTCACCAGCGGGTCGCAGCAGGGCCTCGACCTCAGCGCCAAGGTCCTGATTGATCCGGGCGACATCATCCTCTGCGAATCACCCACCTACCTCGGCGCCATTGGAGCTTTCAAGGCCTACGAGCCTCGTTTTGTCGAGGTGGAAACCGACGACAACGGAATGGTGCCTTCGGATCTGGAAAACAAGCTCTCCACCCTGGAGAATATCCGTTTCATCTACGTCATCCCTGATTTTCAGAATCCCAGCGGACGTACCTGGAGCCTTGAACGGCGACAGGCCGTCATGGAACTGGTGCGCCGCTTTGAGATCCCGATCATCGAGGATTGTCCCTATTCCGAAGTCCGCTTCGAGGGCAGGCACCTTCCTCCCCTGAAGAGCATGGAGGGTTCGGAGTGGGTCATCTACCTCGGTACCTTTTCCAAGGTCTTCTGTCCGGGGATGAGAATGGCCTGGCTCGCGGCCTCTCAACCCGTCCTGGGCAAGATCATCCTGACCAAGCAGGGCGCCGACCTCCACACACAGACCCTGGGCCAGATGCAGCTCGCAGATTATCTCGAGCACTTCGACCTCGACGCAAACATCGAGAGAACAATCCAGCTCTATCGTCGGCGCCGGGACGTGATGCTGGAGAAGATGGAAGAATTCTTCCCCTCCTCGGTAAGCTGGACCCATCCGGAGGGCGGAATGTTCCTCTGGGTCAGCCTCCCCGAGGGTCTCGATGCCTACGAGATCCTGGACGAGTGCCTCAAAGAGAAGGTCGCCTTCGTTCCCGGCGCCCCCTTCTTCCCCAACGGCGGCCACGAAAACACGCTCCGGATGAACTACTCCGCCAGCGATTCGGAAAAGATCGCCGTGGGCGTCGAAAGAATGGCCGGAGTCATCAGGAGGGCGATCGAGAATCTCGATTCCGGCGGGGAGCGGGCAGCCAGCTGATCGCGCGGTACCAGTCCCAGCTCAGAGCAATATTCTCATCGAGGGACCGGAGCGCCGGAAAGGCTACCTGAGTCTTCCCCTGTTTGAGGACCCAATGACGGGCCAGGATCTCCCGAATTTTGTCGCGACTGAGAGGCATGCGCCTGAGACCAAGAAGACGCAGGGCTGAGCCTCCCCATCCGGCCACTCGGAGGAGACTCGGAGGAATCGCAAGACTGCGACATCGACGGCCGGCGCCCTGAGCGATTTTTCGAAGCATGTCTTCCATCCGGATCGGCTCGCAGGGAACGACGTGGTGAGTGCTCCCGACCTTCCAGTTACATCCTACCGCCAGGAGCATCCTCAGGACATCGTCGACGCAGGCGATACTCAAGAGCCGCTCTCCTGCAGGCCAGGCGAGGAGTCCGCGCGAAGCCATCCTGAAAAACTCAAAAACATCGCTGTCCCGCGGTCCAAAGATCGCAGGAGGTCGCACGATCATCCAATGGAGACCGGATGCCCGCACGAGATCCTCTGCCGCCGCCTTGGAACGTCCATAGGCCGAAATCGGTCGGGCCGGCGCATCGGGACCCACGCCGCCGGGATCCTCCGAGGGTCCCAGGGCCGCCTGGGAGGAGCAGTAGATCAACCGGGCCTCCGGGTTCTTATCCCGGATGGCCTCGATCAGTCGCTCCGTTCCCCCGGCGTTGCCTTTCATGAACTCCGCCTCGGAGGGGGCTCGCAGGGATCCCGCGAGGTGCATCACCGTACCCGCGCCCTCCACCAGCCGTTCCAGAGCCCCGGACTCCTCCATCGACCCGCGAATGATGCCCTCACCCCTGCCGGAGATCCACCTTGCGCCTTCGGGATTCCGAATGAGGATTTTCAATTCGACGGAAGCCCATCGAAGACTGTCAACCAGGTGGGAGCCGACGAAACCCGTGCCCCCGGTCAGGGCAACCGGCCCTCTCAAAGCTCCGAGGTCGAATTCTTGAGGCCGAAAAAAGGGACTCGACCTGGAATACACCGGGTCCCGGGGGAGTTCAGTCATCGAAGCCCTCAGCGCTCATCAGCCGCAACATACTCCGCCCAGGAGGTCGAGGTCTCCCAGAGGCGGATTCTCTCGAGTTCGAGTCCGTCGGGCAGGCGGTATTTCGTTCCAGACGGGGCTTCCACCCAGCCGCCTCCACTGAGACGCCCGGAAATTCCTTCAAAGAGCCAACGCGCGAGTACTTCCGTCGTAGGATCAACCGCGTCAAAGAGGAGAATCCTCTCGTCCGCGCCCTCGAATCCATTGCGACAGGGGTCCTCAGAATTGAAGGCCATGGCATGATCCAGGCGCTCGATGAGATCGGCGACCAGAGTCTTCAGGGCTTTGTAGTCACAGAGCATGTCGTGTTCGTCGAGTTTCCTTCCCCGGATCACGACCTCGATCTTCAGGCTGTGGCCGTGAGGAAAGCGGCATTTTTCCGGGTGTTTTGACAACCGGTGACCATATTCGACCTCGAAACACTTGGCAATACGAAAAAAGGACATCTTCAAACTCCCCGCCCGCCCCCGAAAAGGCTCAAATGCAGCCGCGGAGTGTAACGGAAGCCGTACTCCCGACACAAGCCCGCAACCACGACCGACCGGGCTTCCGTTTCTTCGGCGCTTCGTCCCTCCGGCATCAGCTGAACCTTCCACGACTCCCGAATCCCCAGTTCCTGAACGATCTGGAGAATCTCAGGCATGTCCCCGCCTCCCCTGACGACAAACTTCAACTGATATTCAGGCGCCCGCTCCAGCAGACGACGGGCGATTTCCAGATCTGAACGGAGTTTCCGATGTCTCGTCGTCCACCTCCCCTCCGGATCGGAATTCGAGGTCTTCGGGGACAGGGAGAGGAGATCACAGTCGAATTCCGGCGCCGCTGTTCCCGAAGTTTCCACCGTAATGTGAAAGGAGGCCTCCCTGAGCTGGGCCGTCAAAGCGCCGATTTCCCGTTGAATCAGAGGCTCGCCTCCGGTGATGACGACGTGGTGCAACCTCGATTCCTGCGCCATCTCCCGGAGTTCCTCGACGGAAAAGCGCTGCCCTTCCGCATCCCAGGAGGTATAGGGCGTATCGCACCAGCGGCAGCGGAGCCGGCATCCCGTCGTCCGGATGAAAAAAGAGGGGACGCCCGCGAGCGATCCCTCGCCCTGGAGGCTTGAAAAGCACTCCGAGATCATCATCGGGAAGACCTGGCCTCCCGGGCCTCTCTCCTTCCCCGGTAGAAGGGAATCATCATCAGATGGTGGTAGATCTTCTTCGGAAATCGCAGACCGAGACGGTCCATGAAATCCACCATTTTGAGGAGTACAGGCGCCAGGGCTTCCGCCGGTCGATACCAGCTGGGAGGATCCTCCGCCGGCATCCGGGGATGGCGCCTCAGCTCCGGGTGAAGAGCCATCAGTTTGGGATGGGTCCGCCCGACCTGGAGCATTCTCCGGTAGAAACTCGACACCGTCGTCGCATGGTCGTGCCCCGCGCGGGCGCCTTCTTCATAGATAATCCGCAGACCCCGAAGGTTGAGGCGATAGCCCAGCTCCACATCTTCCCATCCGTAGGAGGAGAAAGTCGGATCGAAGGGCTGCTCTCCCAGAAATTCCCGTGGAATCGAGATATTCGAGGTATAAAAGCAGGTAAAGGGCTGTTCCTCACCGCTGATCATGTGGCGATAGCCGAACTGGTGTCCCTCGAAATTGACGAATTCCATGAAGGGAGTCACCTTGAGCCCGTCGCGGTACCAGTCCGTGAAACCCACAACAACGACGGACTCTTCGTGTGAATTCTGGACCTTCAGATGGGCCTGCAGAAAGCCATCATCAGGAATGATGTCATCCCCGAGGAAAAGAATGAGATCCTCCTCGGCCAGTTCCAGCGCGTGATTCCTCGCCGGACCCTGACCTGTGTTTTCCTGCCTTGCAATCGTCAGGCGGAAATCGGGATGCTCCTCACGGTAGCGCTGGAGCTGATCCCAGGTTTCATCACCCGAACCATCGTCCATCACAAGAACCTGGAGACCCTCAAAAAACTGCCCGCGGAGGGCGTCCAGGGTCCTCTCGAGGACGCTCCATCGCCTGAAGGTCGTAATCAAGACCGTCATCCCTGTAAATTGCTTCAGGCTCGCCTTGATCCTCGGAATGAAACGCAGGTCACGAACAGCTCCTCCGAGGCGCCGGAAGTCCCAGTTCTGGTAGAGAAGATGTGGTCTGAAGGCGGGAGTCATAATATCAATCTCGAGCACTCCATTCTCATCGGCCCGAATTCCCTCGAAACGGAGAAGCTGCCAGAGATCTCCGCTCAGTTCCTCCTGATGTTCCTTCCCGTTGACCCGCACTCGGATTTCCTTCCCCGCTGCCGCCTCCGGCGGTACGTGGATCCTCAGCTCGAGTTCACCCTCGGCATCAGCTTCGACCTTGAGCCGGCACCGGGCGTGGCCGCAGAAAGGCCGCACCATCGCGTCCTCGATGGGATGAGCCTCATACCAGCCGAAGTCCAGCCGTCCAAGGGACGATGGATCCGCCGGCCTGAGAACTGCATTCGAGACCGCCTCCCGTACAACGAAATCCCGGTCCCGGACCGGAATCTCCGGTGGAGGCGCCGGATAGGGGGCGTAGGAGATGAACCCTCTCTCAAAGAGCTCCGCATCCCGGATCTTCCTCCTCCGCTGGATCTTTCGCCGTTCGGCAAGGGTCGATGGAAGGCGGTAAAGATTCCACGCCAGAACGTGGAAGATGTGCCGATACGCACCCATCCGGAGCCAGAGTTTCCCGAGGCCCTTGAAGGCCTTGAGCATCGTCAGCGGCTCCGCATGTTTGAGGATGGACCGGACATTGTGGCGACTGCCCATCCGCTCCCTCCACAAGAGCCCCTGCGCGGAGTGGCTGGTTCCCCCGAAGTGGTGGTACACGATGGAATCGCGACAGACAACGACCCGAAGCCCCAGAAGCCGGAGGCGCCAACCAAGGTCGACATCCTCGTGGTACATGAAGATCCGCCGATCAAAACCCTCATCTTCAAAAAGCCGGCGGCTGATCAGCATGGCGGCGGCCGTCGGAAAGAAGACGTCTTCCACGGGCGCCTCACATCCGGCGGTCTCCGCAGGGCAGCCGTAGCGACGGTCGTAGCCGTAGCCCAGTTTCGACATCCCCCCACCGATGCCGTTGAGGATCTCCGGATGCTGCATCAGGCGGAGGGTCGAACAGCTGGCCCCGATTTCCGGGTCCGCCATCGATACCTTCAGCAATTCACCAAGCCACGCGGGCTCAACGACGGTATCGTTATTCAGAAAAGCGATCCACCGTCCATTGGAGGCCAGAACCCCCTGGCGATTTCCCTCCCCGAAACCCACGTTGGCCCCGATCTCGACGATCCGAACCTCGGGATAATGGGCCCGAAGCCACGTGAGAGAATCGTCCTCTGATCCATTGTCGACGACGATGACTTCATATCGGACTTTCTCTGTCCTGAGAACCGAGGGAATACACTTTTGGAGGTGGGCGAGACCGTTGTAGTTGACGATGATGATGGAAACCAGCGCCTTTCGGTGAGGCCCTGCCGCGAGTTCCTCTTCAAGCTCCCTGAGTTCCTCGTCCAGTGCCCGGCGAAGCAGCTCCGTCTCCCGGAGCTTCTCTTCGGTGGCGGCACGCTCCGCCTCGAGGGCTTTCAGCGCTGCATCCCTCTCCGCGATTCGCGCACGGTATTCCTCGACGGCGCCCAGGGCATCATCCAGACCATGCTGCAGTTCCCCTGTCCGAGCCCGCCAGGACCGAATTTCCCCTTCAACCGCCTCCGGGATGAGCGTTGCCTTGGCAAACTGCTGCATCCGGCTCAGTCTTTCCGGGGACAAGAGACGCCAGTGCTTTCGATAAACCAGGCTCCGGCCGGAGATCTGAGCCTCCTGCCCTCCGGCCCCCGTGATGAAGGCCGAGTCGAAAACCCGATACTCGGCGACATCCTGCTGGACATAGCGGAAGTCCAGCCTGTCGGAAAGGCGAAGAAAGAGATCCCAGTCTTCGAAATACTCCAGGCTCTCGTCGATGCCTCCGATCTCCTTCACGGCTTCTGAAGGCAGCAGGCATCCGATGATCGGGATGAAATTCTCGAACAGCAGCGCATCGAGTGAAAATTTCCGACCGAAATGATGAAAGAGGCGACCCTCCTTTTCATTCTCGTCGTAGTACACCGCCCGGACTCCGCCGTACAGGACGGCATCTGCATCCCCGGCCTTTTCGAGCAGGCAGTTCATTCCGCCTTCAAGCCAGAGGTCGTCATCGTCAGCAAAGGCCAGCCACCGGCCCGAAGCCAGTTCCAGGCCGCGGTTGGCGGCAGCGCAGCGTCCCCTGGAAGGCTCCAGGCGCTCGCTGATGATCAAAAGAGAATCTTCGAATCGAGCGAGGACCTCGCTGACATCCTCTCCCCCATCGTTGACGACAAGGACTTCCATGCCATCCAGATCCTGTCGCCGGAGGCTCTCGAGACATTCGGCCAGCAACCCGGGACGATCCTTCGTCCTGACAATCACCGAAAGCAGGACATCATCGAGGGTCTGCGCAGCCTCAGTCATCGAACCCGCCTTTTGAAAGAAACCGGGAGAGAAACCGCCCTTGTGATTTGCGGCGAGCAAGGGCGGGATCATCGTCCTCGAGGCCCGCAGATGGTCCCTGGACGGCGGCCCACTCACGAACTGTCTTCTCGAGAATAAAAGACCGGTCCACACCAAAAAAACCCGCGGCCCGGCTGACGGAATCCGGCAGGCTGAGACAGCGAATTCTCGCCATGGACTCAAAGACATCGAGGTAGGGTCGCAGGACATTCTGAGAGCTGAAGGCCCGCGCCGCATCGAGGACACGCTCCCAGTCCTCACTGAGATCAACCAGGAGATTCGGCCTCAGAGGCGCCGAGATCTCGCAGCTGAGCAGCTTGAAATCTGAGGGGAGACAGCCGGTTTCCCCGCGAAGGATCTTACGGAGGACTTTCCAGACCGCCAGGGCCAGCGCACGATGATCCGGATGAATCTCCGCCGGCGAAGGCACGGCCAGCAGAGCCGGCCGAAGCCTGCGGATCTCCGTCTCGATCTGCAGGAGGAGCCTCCCATCGCCCGGGTCGAGACCGCGATCGGAGAAGTCCCGGAACACCGGTTCCGGCGCCCCCAATCGACGTGCCGCCTCCCGGCTTTCCTCGATTCTCTCCACTGGGTCGCCCTGGGCCCCTCCGCCGGTCAGGATGATGGTAGAAATCTCTGCGCCGGCGCGAATGCCCTCGACCAGCAGGGCGGCACAGCCGAAGATCTCGTCATCAGGGTGAGGCGCGAGAATCAGGATCGGCGAAGACTCGAGTCTCTCAACGGCAAATGGAATCAGGAGGCTCTCGTCTCGCATCGCAAGATGGTATCCCGAAACAGCCCGCGAGACAATGGCCCCTGAGCCGCCACTTGTCGACCGAAAGAACTCGTGAATTGCATCATGGCCCGGAGAATTCAGGAAGACTCCGGTTGACCTGGCAATGCCCATGTCGAGCAACAGGCGAAACATGGCGTCTCGCCAACCGGAATGTTACGGGCGTCGGACAGCCACGCGGCATGCCGAAGTTCATCGATCTCCCCAGCCGGCATCGTTGCTGTGCGGAGGAGAGAGCTGAAGAAATTCAACGTTGATCGCTGAAGGTGTCTCCCAAGTCCGGGGCTTGGCGCCGGAAAACCCGACGGAGCAAGATCTCTTCCGAAGCGAAAGTGACTATCTTGCGGAATCCGATCCGTCATTCGGCGCTTCCCTCCCCTACAGATCCGCGGATGAGGTCTTTGAGTAGGACGGGGCCGGTTCTTGTCATTGCAAGGTCGGCGCCACTTCGAGAATTGAGAAGCTCTGGACGCAGATCGCCGAAACACATCGATCCGTCCCGAAAGCGCGCTTTCTTTCCCAGTTTGCGATATAATGCAGCTGTTATGGAAACGACGATTGATATCGCTGGGAATATCCTCAGTCAGGCGCAACGACTCGCAGCCGAACGGGATACAACATTAGAGGCTCTCATTGAAGAGGGGCTTCACAAAGTCCTCGCGGATCGTCGAGAAAAGCACGAGTTCAGACTACGCCGGGTCACTTTCGGGGGCCGAGGAATGCGGCCCGGAATGCACGAGAGTGGTTGGGCCTTGGTGCGTGACACAATCTATTCCGGGCACGGGGCATGATCGCGATCGATACCAATATCCTGGTATACGCGCATCGGGAAGACAATCCGTTTCACGCCGCTGCCTTCGCAAGGGTTCGTGAGATCGCTGAATCTCCGAAAGCATGGGCTATCCCCTGGCCATGTCTGCATGAGTTTCTTGCAATCGTCACGCATCCACGGATCTATGATCCACCAAGCCCACTCGAAATCGCGATCGACCAGGTTTCAGCCTGGCTGGAATCGCCAAGCCTAGTCACGCTGGGCGAGGGCCCTGGACACTGGCAGACTCTGCAGGCAGTCATTGTTGCGGGCAAAGTCATCGGCCCCAGGATTCATGACGCGCGAATAGCTGCACTCTGCATCCAGTACGATATTCGTGAACTCTGGAGCGCAGACCGGGATTTTTCCCGCTTCCGGAATCTTCAGGTACGCAACCCCCTGGCTGATTGACACCTTCGACTCATCCGTGGTCGCTCGTGATCTCGTAATCTTCGAGGAGCTTCCGCTCCTGCTGTACGTAGCCGGTAGCGTCCAGGATCACGCAATCGAAACCATCCAGACGTCTGAAATCTCCTCCAGTTCCAACTCGCGGATAGAGTTTTTTCGGGGAACAGCCCGGTCGAAGCTCTGCCTCGATCCTGCGTCTTTGACCCACCATCGATCAACCTGCCGCCGATTCGCCTCAAAATCCCCGACCTCCATCCTCCCGACCCTCCCCAATGACTCTCTCATTCGCCCCCTTGGAGCCCGTCAGTCAGCCCGGATTGGGTTATTGAGTAGAACAGGACAATTCTGGTGTATTGCAATACACACTCATCGGTGTATCATAGTCTCGGAGGTTGAGATGCGGACGAACATTGTCCTTGACGACGAGCTGGTGAAGCAGGCAACGGTCCTGACGGGTATCAAAACAAAGAGAGCACTGGTCAACGAGGCTCTACGCTTACTGATTGCGATCAAGCGGCGGAAAAACCTCTCAGACCTTGAGGGTGCCATATCTTTCAGCGACGGCTACGATTACAAGGCGCTCAGAGAAGAGTAAATCGTGATCGTCGTCGACACCTCGGTGCTTATCGATCTCTTCAAGGGACGCCTCACACCGGCAGTCGAGTATTTCAAGAATCTCGAAAGAGATGAGGTCCCCATTGCGCTACCGGCCGTATGTTGTCAGGAGTTGTTACAGGGCGCCGGAAATGAAAAGGAGTGGCAGCTCCTGGAAGAATACCTTGGGTCCCAGTGGGTCTTGGATCCTGTCAGTCCTTTGACGACCCACCTTGGCGCTGCACGAATTTTTTTCGACTGCCGCCGCAAAGGCATCACAGTACGAACATCGACGGATTGCTTCATCGCCCAGCTTTGTCTTGAGAACAATGCGACCCTTCTTCACTCCGATCGTGATTTTGAGATGATCAGGAGAATTCGGCCTTTAGAGACGATCAGTTTCGTTCTGAATTCATAACTCCCAGTTCGTGCCTTTTCGACGATCCTCAGATCTGGCAGACGCTCCAGACCTTCATCGATCAAGTGAATTGCGTCATGGCCCAGAGAATCCAGGAAGACTCCGGTTGACCGGGCAATGCCCATGTCGAGCAAGAGGCGAATCAGGCCGTTTCGGCAACCGGAATAATACGGTCGTCGGACAGCCATGCGGCATATCGAAGTTCATCGACCTCCCCAGCCGGCATCGTTGCTGTGCGGAGGAGAGAATCGAAAAAGGCCAGAGCCTTCGGCATGGGTGTCCTGGAAGTCCGGCGCCGGAAACATCATCTGAAATCGGCTGGATACTCTGCTCAGACTTGAGATCTCTACGCCAATGACGTATACTTCTACCGTGATCATCGTTGAAACTCCGATCTTCACCCGACTGATCGGGAAGCTGCTGGCGGACGAGGAATACCGGCGTTTACAGATCACACTTCTACTTCGTCCGGAGCAGGGCGCTTTGATTCCTGGAGCACACGGCCTCAGGAAGATCCGATGGAAGAAACGAGATCGGGGTAAACGGGGCGGACTCAGGTTTATTTACTTCTGGGATCCGCCGAGTGAGAGGCTCTACATGATTTATGGGTATGAGAAATCCCAACAAGCAGACCTCACACCTTCCCAGATCAAGACCCTGGGAAGAATCGTCAGGGAGGAACTCAAATGAAGAACCAGAATTTTGCTGAACTCGTCTCAAGCATTCGTCAGGCCGGAAGAATCAAGCGAGATGAAGAAACTGCTTCAAGGCAGTTTGAGTTCGAAGCTGCCGATATTCGTGAAATCCGGAAGAGTCTCGGCTTGTCCCAGACGGAATTTGCTTTCCTGATCGGTATCAGTGTCGGGACGCTTCAGAACTGGGAGCAGGGTCGTCGCTGTCCGGAAGGTCCTGCCCGAGCGCTGCTTCGGATCGCCGCAACTCACCCGGAAGTCGTTCTGGAAGCTCTGTCAGCCTGATCCAAAACCGGCTTTCCGAGCAAAGTTCGCGGGATTCGAAGACGATAAACGAGAGACCAAAGAAGCCCCCGCCCTCCCCAACAAAGGCAGAAACACAGTTTTTCACGCGGAGATCGCTGGGCTCGCCGGGTTGGGAGACAACCGAAGAAATCCAACACCGGGAGCCGAGGCTCTGCCTCGAACCTGCGTCGTCAACTCCCGGTCGACCAACCTTCCACCGATTCGCCTCAAGATTCCCACACTCCATCCTCCCGATCCTCCGCAATCACCCTCTCATTCGCCCCCCTGGAGGCCGTCGTTCAGCCTAGATGGGGTTTTTGAGTAGGACAGCTCTCATTCGTCGGTCTTGTCCCCCGAAAACCCGCGGATGGAGTTTTTTCGGGGGACAACTGATTCCTTGTCTGCCCAATCCCGTCAGCGATACGCCTCACTTCGGTGTGAGATTCGCAAAACAAGGACGATTAGCTGATTGTCGTTAATGTTGTACAGAATTCGGTATTGCCCCTCGCGCACCCGATACACGGGCGGAGTGACGTCAGTCAATTTGACGACACCGGAAGGGCGAGGATCATCCGCCAAGCCGTTGATCCGCTGAGCGACCCTCCGTTGCGTGGGTCTGTCGAGCTTTCGAAGCTGTCGCCTCGCGGCACTGGACATCTTGATCGTGTAGACCATCGGTACCTACAGCTCCAGTTCCTTCTTTACCTCTTCCCATCCGATGGCGCCGTTCTTCTTGACGTCTTCAAGCGCCTTCTGAACCTCGCGGATGTCGATCTCATCCTCCATCCGCTCAAGATATTCCAGGTCCTCGATCGGCACCACAGCAGCGACCTGCTTGCCGTGACGAGTGATCCTTACACGATCCTTTGCATAGCTGACTCGGTTGAGCACCTCGGCAAGGTTCTCTCGAGCCTCTGTGGTGTTAATCCTATCCATGGCGTACTCCCTTCTGTACATAATATACAACATGTCCAGATGTCTTGCCATAGGAAATTCCTAACGGCCCCACACGTGACGTCGATGCACACGGGTACTCCGGCAAGCTGATTATTGCATCAATGTCGATTGGCCCTCACGCAGGCTTCTTGTCATTTCCTTTCCACCGTAACGTGGTGACAGTTCCCTCTCTTCGGTCAGAATTCCCATCCTGACAAGCTCCTTAATTCGCTCATCCTGTGACATCTCGGCGAAAGCTCGATACCCACGCTCATGAAATACCTGGGTTGGCGCTTCATATCCGCTAAGCTCTTTTTCCGGCATCATGACCCCCTATGGCGCCGGCCGGAAGTACCCTACGATACATGAGGGTTCCCTCACCGCTATCTGAATATGTGTCTTCTGCCTGACGCACGCACCCGGGAAGGCAGGCTCTCCTTCCTCAAAAGCGCCTCGAACCGAATCATACAACAACCGTGGTATCCAATAACAACGGGCTTATACTTCATCGCTATACGAGATTATCACAGGTGGCTGAAAGACTGCGACAAACAGAAACGACAGATCTGAAACGAAAGAAGCCCCCGCCCTCACCAATAAAGGCAGGAACACAGTTTTTCACGCGGGGATCGCTGGGATCGCGGGGTTGGGAGACAACCGGAGAACTCCGACACCGGGAGGCAAAGCTCTGTCCCGCTCTCGGACTTCGGCTCTGAGCGAGACTGAGGTGAGAGATGTCTTCCGAGGCGAAAGTGACTCTACCAGGGAATCCGAGCCGTCATTCGTCGTTTTCCTCCTCTGAAGACCCGCAGATAGAGTTCTTGCGGGGGACACCACTACTGCGATGGTGTTTCGCTCCCATGTTTCACCGTCGGTGTCGGCGTCTCTGTCTCTTCCGGCCAGGGCCATGACTCTTTGAGCGTAAAGGGCTGGAACCTGACCTTTCCTGTCAGGGCATCGATCTCCACTTTTGCGAGTTCGACGTAGATGAACGCGGGGATAGGGATGTCCTCACGAGCATTCTCGCTCCCCCACGTCACGTACCACATGGGGCGCACAGACCCGTCGGTCATCTTCACTTCCTGGTACCAGAAGTAGAGGAGCTCGATTCCTTCCTGGCCGTCATCCTCCAGGAATTTCAGAGCGATGCGCCGACATTCTTCGAGGGACATCCTGGGAGGAAGAGACACTGGTTCCTCGACCCGCACATAGCTCCAGATTCCCCCGGTGATGGGATTGATTTCCAGGTATATCTCACGCCTACCCAGCTGGACCTTCGGATCCGCCTGGGGCGGAGCCCACCTGACGGTATACAGAACCCGATCGGGAGTCGGCGAGAGGCGCTTGTCGGCAAGAATGAGGCCTTCCAGAGCCTGCTCCCCGGCGCGCTCAATCACAAACCGGCGACCCGCTTCCACAGCCTGGTCCAGGGAGATGCCGCCTCTCTTCCTGATTTCCTTCGCGAGTTCGTTGACGTCTACACCCTGTGGAAGGCCAAGACCGTGAGGACTCTCCCGAAAGTTCATGAAGACCCCCACAAACCCTCGGTCGAGATCGATTACCGCGGCACCATCTTTTCCCCAGAACGATGCTTCATTGGCCGTCGAAATCGTTTCGAGGTGGAATGAAGCCTTCCCCAGTTTCCGGCGCAGCTTTTCGTCCTTCCCCAGTTCCGGCGCGTGAAAGCGTGACAAGATATCCCGACACCTCTCGTTGACCTCCTGGGGAGAGGGAGTGGCTTTCTCTCGGCCCTGCTCCTCTGCCGGAGCACCACCACACCCGATAAGAAAGAAAATAATGGAAACAACCAGGATTCTTCCGCTTCGCTTCATTGTTCCTCGCTCCTCTCTCCGGTTTTCCGGAGTCCGCCTATCGCCCGTACCTGGCGGGATAAAGACGCGGCCCATCGTCCGAGTCCGGGGCGCCCCAAACTACGGCCTTCAAGAAGACATCGTACTTCCAGGACGCAGCCGAAATTCTCTTTCTCGCGAATCTCGCAGCAAACTCCGCCACGTTCCGGATTGTCGCAGGCCGCGCATCGTCCGAATCATCCGGGTTGACCACCTCGTCGTATTTCGCCGCATGTTCCCAGAAATATCTCATCCAGGCATCCTGAAGTGACGCTGTGCCCGGACCGGGAAGCGCAATGACAACGTCGGCCCCGTTCCCAAGAAACTGGTGCGGGAGATCCTTGAGACTCCCCCTCCCTGCCAGGCATGCATCGATTTCTATCCCCATCTCTTCATTGGAACAGTGCTCGTACGTTGGATCGGTGCAGGCCCCCCACAAGTGGAGATTGAAGTCAGGCTTGCAGTTAGTATGGCAACCCAGGAGTACCACCAGGGAGACGTCCGTCATTGGTCCGCCGTCCAGGCACTCGACATCTGCATCCGCCGGGATACCATGGTATTCTGCGGCCGAGAGATCCGTGACAAGATAGGAGGTGTGGTAGGTGGGTTGCTCCCCCGAGCTTGCGGGCGTCGAAAAAAGAAGTAGGCCTCCACCGGCGTGACCATGAAACACGAAGGTCGCCAGTCGATCCCTCAGGTCCTGAAATGCGGCACTGGCGCCGGCAGCATCATGGGCGGTGGCATCGTACGCGCTCTCATCATAGAGAGGGCCGTTCTCTTGATTCGCCGCGTCACGGACTTGGGGACCGAAGTCAAACTTCCACGATAACGGCCCGTTCGGTTTTGGATAGCGAGGCCCGTAGGCGCTCGCATGAGGCTTCGCGATCTTCTGCCAGTGGAAGTTGGAGATGGAATAGGTATTCCCCGACTCGCCGAATTGGATGAATGCCTCTGCTTCGGCCCAGACTCTGAATTTCCCACCCAATAGGATCCGATTTGCGTTCGTGTCGTCCCGGCCATCCCACGGGAGACGGAAAAGCCCGTCGCCGTCGGGTTCGGGCGCGGTATCCTCCTCGCTCGAAACAACACGATCTTCGGCACCCTCATCCGGGTAGAAGTCGGCATGGGCCG
>JANTFG010000007.1 GCA_024763555.1 Thermoanaerobaculales bacterium | reverse complement strand
GTTCATGAGATGGCGGAGGAGCTTTTCGACCTCTCGGGCCGTATCTCCAAGAGTCTTCAAACCCAGGGTGCCCGCCGTGCCCGCGATGCTGTGAATACTCCGGTGAAAGTGCTCGACCGCATTCTCATCCTTGCCGTTGAGAACGAGAGCCCACTCTTCCCGGATCCTCTGCATCATGGCTGGAAAACCGCGGATATAGTCCCTTCGCAGCCTCTCGAGGGGGAGGTCGAGAATGGTTGTTGATTTTTCTCCCTTCTCACCAAGGGCATCCCTGACCAGGGCGACAAAGGCATTGAGATCGATCGGCTTCGGGAGGAAGCAGAGGGCGCCCGCTTTCTCGGCATCCGGTGCGATCAAACTCAGGCTGTGAACCCCACTCATCAGGATGACGGAAGTCTCCTCATCCTCCGCAAGAATTCGACGACACAGCTCCAGTCCATCCACCTTTGGAAGGACGACGTCGGCAACAACCAGACTTG
This sequence comes from Thermoanaerobaculales bacterium, assembly GCA_024763555.1. Lineage (GTDB taxonomy): Bacteria > Acidobacteriota > Thermoanaerobaculia > Thermoanaerobaculales > Sulfomarinibacteraceae > JANTFG01. The sequence goes on along the minus strand of JANTFG010000007.1, from coordinate 29,469 downwards.
GGTTCCTTTGCTGAAAAACCCTCAGGGCCGACTCGCCATCTGCAGCAGCTGAGGTCTCGAAACCAGCAGATTCCAGAACAATCTGAAGAAGTTCACGCATCTTGGGGTCGTCATCGACTACCAGAATAGATCTCGACATCACACTCTCCCTATTCACTCGGCTGAGAAAACTCCACCTTTGCCGGGGCTACTCTTGAGTTCCTTACCCTTTGGAGGGTTTCAGGAAACAACCTTGACGGAACTCTTATCTCCATTCGGAGCAGGGCCTCGTCTCATCGGTCTCGACCCCCTGAGTCCGCCCGCCCGGGCGCTCGGCTCAGAGCCCTAAGACCTAAACACAAAGTGTGCGGGCTTGATTCCACCGAGGGATATGGCGGGTGTCTTCCAGATGGGATCAGACAGAGGAAGAGGGGAGGATCCGTTGCCACGAGAAGAGAGAACGCTGAAGGTTTTCGTGTTCGTCCCAGCCTCCACCCGATGTTCCTCCCATCCCACGAACAAGAAAAGCGGGCCCGCAAGGGACCCGCTTCGGGAACAACCGGGAGAACTCCTACTTCTTCTTTTTCTTTCCCGAACGCTTCTGTGCCTTGCAGACGCAGAGTGCGGTCATGTTGATCACGTCGTTGACGCCCACACCTCGTTGGAGGACATGAACCGGAGCATCGATGCCCGTCAGGATCGGTCCCAGGGCTTCGACCTTCGCCAGGCGCCAGAGGAGTTTGTAAGCAATGTTTGCCGATGCCAGGTTGGGGCAGATGAGGATATTGGCATCGCCCTTGATCGTCGACCAGGGGAAGGTGCTTTCGGCCAGTTCGGGTTCGACCGCAGTATCCGCGTGCATCTCGCCCTCGATCATCAGCTCGGGCCAGCGCTCGTGGGCGATCTGTACCGCCCGGCGGACCTTGAGGCACTCCTCGTTCTCGTTTGATCCGAAATTCGAATAGGAAAGCATGGCGACCCGTGGGGTGACCTTGAAGTAGCGCTGTGCAACCCGGGAGCTCAACCAGGCAATCTCGGCGAGTTCCTCGGCCGTCGGATTCTCGTTGACGGTGGTATCCGCCATGAAGAGCATCCGGTCTTCAAAGAGGAGGAGGTAGAGCCCGGCCACTTTCTTGGCGCCCTCGAGCAGGGGGTGAATCCGCAGGGCCGGGCGGATGGTGTTGGGGTAAGACTCGGCGATCCCTGCAATCAGTCCGTCGGCGTCTCCCTCGGCGACCATCATATTGCCGAAGTACATCGGGTCACGCAGCAGCCGGGAAGAATTCTCCTCCGTTGCGCCTCGCCGCCAGCGCTTCTCGTGGTAAGCACGGGCGTAAGATTCCCGCCTTGGATCGATGATGGGATCGACGATCTCGACGAGACTGTGGTCCATCTGGTGTTCATCGAGCAGTTTGTAGATGCTTTCCCGGTGTCCCAGGAGGATCGGTTTGCAGATACCCTCGTCGACCAGGAGCTTTGCGGCCCGGACGATCTTGGTGTTCTCGCCCTCGGGAAATACGATGCGCTGCGGGTTCATTCGGGCGGTATCGATGACCTGGTGCATGACCTCGCGGGTCCGGGAGAGGCGAACCTCCAGTTCCCGAATGTAATCCTCTTTGGACGCATAGGGTTTGCGGGCGACGCCGGTCTTGATGGCGGCTTCGGCCACTGCAGGGGCCTCCCAGAGCAGAACTCGATAGTCGAAAGGCTTGGGAATCAGGTAATCCCGGCCAAACTTGAGGTGTTTGCCTCCGTAGGCATGAATCACGGAATCCGGGACGTCTTCCTTGGCCAGGTCGGCAAGAGCGTGGGCCGCAGCAAGCTTCATCTCCTCGTTGATCTCGCTCGCGGCGACATCGAGGGCGCCGCGGAAGATGAAGGGGAAGCCCAGGACGTTGTTGACCTGGTTGGGATAGTCCGAGCGGCCGGTGGCCATGATGACGTCGGAACGGGCGGCCATGGCATCTTCCGGAGTGATCTCCGGATAGGGGTTGGCCATCGCGAAGATCAGCGGATTGTCGGCCATCGAGCGGACCATGTCCTGGGTCAGGAGACCCGCGACCGAGACGCCGGCAAAGACATCGGCGCCCTTCATAGCATCTTCCAGCGTCCGGGCGTCGGTTTCGACGGCGAAACGTTCCTTGTAGGGGTTCATCCCTTCGGTGCGACCTTTGTAGATGACGCCCTTGGAGTCGACGAGCAGCAGGTTCTCCGGTCGTACGCCCAATGAGAGATAGAAGGTCGCACAGGCGATTCCGGCCGCCCCGGCGCCTGAGAAGACCACCTTGATTTCATCGATCTTTCGATTGGTGATCTCAACAGCGTTGAGCAGGGCCGCGCCCGAGATAATGGCGGTTCCGTGCTGGTCGTCGTGGAAGACCGGAATATTGCAGCTCTTCTTAAGCTTCTCCTCGATCTCAAAGCACTCGGGCGCCTTGATGTCTTCGAGGTTGATGCCGCCGAGCGTGGGTTCGAGCAGCTCGCAGAAACGGATAATCTCCTTGGGGTCCTTGGTGTTCAACTCAATGTCAAAGACATCGATATCGGCAAAACGCTTGAAGAGAACGCCTTTTCCTTCCATGACCGGCTTGCCTGCCTCCGGCCCGATGTCTCCAAGACCCAGGACCGCGGTTCCGTTGGAGACCACGGCGACGAGATTTCCCTTGTTGGTGTACTCGTAAACCAGCTCGGGGTGCTCCGCGATCTCGAGGCAGGGTTCGGCTACCCCGGGCGTGTAGGCCATGGAAAGATCCCGCTGGGTGGCGCATGGCTTGGTGGCCACGACCTCGGTCTTCCCGTGCCGTTTCCCGGTGTGATAGGCGAGACTATCTTCTTTGGTGATTTTTTTCATATTTCACCCCTCCCTAAGGGTGTCTTCCACGGGAGTATCCCGTGAAAAAATTCACAGGCAGACAATAGTCTTTCGGCAGGTGGAAATCAAGCCTCGATGGAGGGAGAAGGCAGGGTCGGCGATGACCGAGTGGGAAGGATGTCGGCGGCCGTCATGGCCACAGCATCGCGGATGGAGAGCCTGACTGGAACAGGGACCGCCACAGCCGTAGATCTGGCCGTGGTCACGGACTCGTCAAGCTGGGCGGCGACGGTGGCCGCTGCCGACGGCTCATCGTGGGCTTTGCGGCCACAGCCGCTCAGGATCTGGATCGTGGACCCCGGCTCTGCTAGCCTCTGTCTTCATGAAGATCCCCTCCAATCCCGCGGTTCGATGGATGGACGAGTCGGTGATCCGCGACATGACACGGATCGTGGAGGACACCGGCGCCGTCAATATTGCTCAGGGTTTTCCGGTGATGCCGGTACCCGAGGCCGTGCTTTCGGCGGCGCACGAAGCCCTGGATGCCGGCTATCATCGCTATACCAGAACCTGGGGCTATCTCGGCCTCCGCTCGGCCCTGGCGGAACACCTTCAGCAGCGGTGGAAAATCTCCTACGACCCGGGTGACGAGATGGTCATCACCTGCGGGGCCTCGGAGGCCATCATGGCGACGATGCTCGCCCTGCTTTCTCCGGGAGACGGAGTCATTCTGCCGGAGCCGATCTACGAGAATTATCTGCCGGCCTGTAGTCTGGCAGGCGCTCGGCCCCTGATTTTCCCGACGGATCCCTTCAGCGGGGAATGGAATCCGGAGCTGCTCGAAGAGCAGGCCCGGCGGGCCCGTGTCATGGTGCTCAATACGCCGGCCAATCCTACGGGCAAGGTGTGGACACGTGGGGAACTTGAGACTGTCGCCGAAATTCTCGAGAGGCATGATGTCTTCCTGATCACCGATGAGACCTATGCTCACATCAGGGCGGAAGATCATCCGCATACGGCGCCTGCCTCCCTGGAGCAGCTCTATCGGAGGACGGTGACGATCGCTTCATTTTCCAAGACCTATGCCGTCACCGGCTGGCGAGTGGGTTTTGCCGCCGCCCCGGCGCCCCTGATGGCGAACATCCGCAAGCTCCATGATTTTCTGACCATCTGTGCGCCCGCACCATTTCAGCATGCCCTCAAAGTTGCATTGAAGCTGCCGGAGAGCTATTACGAGGGGATCCGCCTGGAATACCGTGCGCGACACGACATCCTGGCTGCGGGACTCGAAACTGCCGGATGGAGGATCAACCGGCCCCAGGGCGGCTATTTTCTCCTGGTGGACATTTCGGGTTTCGGGGTCGAAGATGATCGGGAATGGGCCATGGAGCTGGCCCGCACCCGTGGTGTCGCGACCGTTCCCGCCTCGGCCTTCCTCTGGGCCGGACAGGCGAGGGAGGGACAACCTCCCGATCGGCGGGGACGATTCATTCGTCTCTCATTCGGCATGGAGCGGGAGGCGCTGAGGGAAGCCGTCCGACGGCTGGGGAGTCCGACCGGGATCTGATACCGATAGCCCGGGACGGTGGCGGATACAGAGAGGGATGCGGCCGCGGGAAGGGAGTCGGCGAGGGGAACTGCAACAGGGACGGATGGCGGTCAGGGATCCGCCTGGGACTCCTTTTCGGTTCTGGTCCCGAGCCATTTGGCAGGGGGGGGACCCGGAAGGCTGCTCTCAACCCTGGAGGATGAGATTCTCCAGCAGTGCCCTCTTCATGCCGGTGACCTGGGTAAGTTTGTCCAGTCTGTTTTCGTGATAGCTGAGATTGATCACCGCAAGATTGATATCCAGGATTTTTGTCAGGCTGGAGGCCAGCTGCGAGGCCTTTTCAGAGTCCTCGACTTTGGCGTTGATCGCAGACACACTGGAAAAGCGAATGAAAGACATGATTCCCTCGACGTATTGCGGGGGAAGGGAAATTCGCACGTGGGTCAGTCCGATTTTGAACTGGCGATCGAAGAAATCGCGTCCGTATTCCCCGCCGAGTACATCGAAAAACCACGCTACGTGGGTCTTTTTGAGCTGCTCGACGCGGCCCTCGATGAACTTGGCCGTTTCCGCCTGCGCCTGAAGAACCTCGTAGAAATCCGAGGTTATCTCGGGGATGATCGGGGCGAGGATCTCCCGAAGTTCGACGAGGTTCCGGCTGTCCTCCGGCCCGAATGACAACAGATCTTTAAGCCCCTCGAATACTCTGTAGGCCTGGTCACTTGTGTTCACTGATTCCTCCACGGTCTGGTTTCATACGGGACCGATCATGCAGTACCGCATGACGATATGCTTCACATGCGGCAAACAGGATTCAGCTCTGGTCTATTCCTTCTCCTTCCTCCGAACCCCGGAGAGTGAGAGTCGCGAGGCAGGAGCCGGGAACCGCGAGCTGCGAGTCGCCGGCCGGAACAGATTCCGGAGCCGGGCCTGATACCCGAAACGCGAAGTTGAGCGGCGGAGTTGCAGTGGAGGTGGTCGGAACATTCCACGGTCGCATAGATTTCGGCCACCGCCTCCCTGCCCCGGCTTCAGGGGCAGGCTCAGCGACGGCACCCAGGCTCATCCTCAGCATCAGCGACAGGTCCCATCGTCACGCCGTGAGGCCCGGGGCAGCTTCCGGAGCCGCAAACCGCCAGCCGGAACCGAACCCGGAGCCGGGGACCGGAGGCGCTTCCGCAGCCGGGTGCCGCGACCGAAACGCGAAACTGAGACGGTAGAGTCGTGCTCGCAATGGTCGGAAGATCCCACGGCCGCATCGGTCTCGGCCAACGCCTCCAAACTCTGGTTCGGGATGCCGGGGAGGTGCCCGGCCCACCTATTCCCCAGAGAGATCCACGGTCGCCCCGGCTCCGGCTCCCCTCCGGCTCGGGATACCAGGGTTGTGCTCGGCCCATGTATTCCGCTTAAAGAACCACGAACCCTCCGGCTCCGGATGCGGCTCCTGCTCCCGCTCCTGCTCCTGTCCCTGCCCCTGCTCCGGTTATGGGTGGAGGGCAGCTGAGGACAGTCGGCCTCAAGGCGCCGGGAAGCCTCATTTCAGGTTGACATCCCGGAGGGAGGAGTGCATCCTGTGGCCGAATTACGGGAGTCATAATGTCGAGATCCTCTCTTGCACCCTGTCTGTTGTTCTGCTGCTTCTCCGGGGCATTTCTCTTCGCCTCGGTGCCGACCACCTCCGACTGGCATCCCGATCCCGACGGTGACGGGATCCTCACCGCCTCGGATCTCTGTCCGCGGGTCTGGAATCCCGCTCAGATGGACAGTGATGGTGACGGCATTGGGGATGCCTGTGACCCCGACGCGGCGCCACCGGTCGAAGGAGGCGCCATCACCGATCTCCGGATCGAGCATCTGACGCCTTATGGCGTATGGCTCAATTTCACCTCTCCCCATTCCACCCAGTGGGGCTGGGATGCGGCCCTTGTCTGGAGCGCGACGCCGGGCGAACTCTCGACGCTTTCCGGCATCCAGGCGGCCTGGGACCGGGGAGACAGGATCGAGGTTTCAGTAAAGGAACAGTTCGGAGAGAGCCTGGTCGACCCCGTCAAGATGATCAGCCTGGAGCCCTCGACCGCCTACGAAGTGACGGCGATCCGGGTCAACTGGGACGGCCTGGATTCCGCAGTGGGCAATCTCGTCTCCTTTACGACCGCGTCCGCTCCGGTCCTCGCAATCTCTCCGGATCGTCCCCGGGTGATGACGACGAGTTCCGGAGTGACCGAGGCGGCGGCCCGGCGAAGCGCGGATGACGGGCACTGGTGGACCTGGGAGAACCTGATCAGCGCCGAGGTTCACGAGGCGGCGACCAATCCGGGAAACGTCTACCGGGCGCGGGACTACTGCTCGACCGCCGCCCTGCTCTTTCTGGCTTCGGGCGAGGCCTCCTACCTTCAGGATGCGGAAAACCTGCTTCAGCAGAATATCGACTACTGGGAGAATAATGTGCTGGATGGGAACCAGTACCGCTGGGAAAATTCCCAGCTCGGCATCTGTACCGATCTGCTCTGGAACGTACTGGATACCACCACCCGCGAGCGCGCCGTCACGGCCTTCCTCGAAGACGATGAGGCCCATGTGGCCGACGGGATCCCGCGACCGGCCGATACCGATGAGTTCGCCTCGACCGCCCGGAACTGGATCGTCGACGGCCTCGTGGCCTGCTCGGCGACGGGAATCAGCAGCGAGACAGCCGATCGCGGCTGTGCTGTTCTCGATGCCGGGATGCGTCTCTGGTACGGGATCCAACTGGTCAAGGCCCGGCGGGACCGGGGTTTCTGGGCTCAAAGCGGCGGTTTTCTCCCGGACGGGAGCGACTACGGTCAGGGGACTTCGCGCTACTGGCTCCACACCATGATCGCCCTGGCCAATAACGGCCTTGCACCGACGGAATATGCTCCCTTCCTCCGGAATCATCTGCTCTCAATGGGCATCCAGCTCCTGACGCCCAGTCGACTGGGTTTTGCAACTGCCGGGGACGTTGAGGACTTCTCCTATAACTTCGGAGTCGAGGACAACAGTTTCCAGCTCGAGGACGCCGATTCGGCTCTGTTCTGCCTGATGTCCGCATGCCTGGACAATGCGGGCATGGCGACGGAGGCTTCCTGGGCGCGGGACCTGGCCAACACGCTCTTTGAGGATCACGGGTCCGCGGACGCCTTCTTCCGCCTCCTCTTCGAGGGCGATGACAATCCCGAGTCCGATGCGCGTTTCGTTCTTCCGACGGCCCATGTCGACTCCGGAATGGGGATCTTCTTTGATCGCTCCTCCTGGTCCGCCGATGCCTCCTTTCTTTTTTCACAGGCGGGCTGGAACGGGGTCGACCATTCCCATGGCGATATCGGACATTTCCAGCTCTACCGCCGCGGGAGATGGATCACCCACGAGTCCATCGGTTATGACGGCACGGCCGCTTCCGGATCCGGCCACAATGTGCTGCTCCTTCCGGTCTCGGACGGGGGGAGTTCCACCGCCCCCGGCCAGGATCGTTTCTCAGCAGGCGCCGCCCGGATGATCCGCCGTTCCAGCGGGGAATACCACAGTGCCTGGACGGCCGAGCTTGGCGGCGCCTATACCCCTCATGAGGAGCCGGAGCGCTATTACGACGAGGTCCGTCGCTCGCTGATCTGGATCAAGACCGACGAGGTATCCTCGGCCGACCTCATCGTCCTGCGGGATGTCATCGAAACCGGCCCCGAGGCGCCCTCGGGCATGAATGCCCTCTGGCAGCTTTACTTCGATGAGAGCCCGGCCATCACGGGCTCTCATGCCGAACTCACGCTTGGGGCGCCTTCAATCAACCAGCAGGCGTCCGTTGATCTTCTCGCTCCAGAGGGAATCACCCTCAGCTCCGTGGCCCCGGAGGGGCAGCCCGATGACTATCCGGCGCCGGTCTATACCTGGCGGCTGGAGGCGAGCGCCTCATTGGACTCTTCGCCCCGGGTCTTCCTGGCGGTTCTGCAGGCCCTGGATGAGGGTGCGAGCCCGGCTGTACCTGTGAAGGTCGAGGGGACGAACTTCGAGGGTGCGCTGATCGGCGATATTCTCTGTCTCTTTGCAAAGGCCGCACAAACGGAGGACGGGGGCGGCGAGCAGAGCCTGCACATCGAAGTCGACACCTCAGCCGCCCTTCGGGTCTTTGTTCTCGGGATGGAGCCCGGGGGGATCTTCCGGGCCGAGGCCGCGCAGAACGGAGCCACCCTGAGCCTCGACGTCTCGGCGGGCGTCTATATCGGCGCCGACGAGGGTGGGATGATGAGCTTTTCCGTCGATGCCCAGCGGAATACCGCCCCGATCTACAGCCTGGGAGAGATTTTCGGAGACGGTTTCGAAAGCCGATCGACGGAGGCGTGGGCCCGCACCTCGCCCTGATCAGCCGGTCGGACACAGGAATCGGAGCGGGGGACAGGAGCAGGAGCCGGATCTGGCGCCGGATCCGATGCGGTCGTGGTTTTCTGAGCGGAATGCGGGAGGCGTGATCGCGGTCTCTGTTTCTGAAACCGGAACAGGAGGCCCCGACGGCTTTGGCCGAGCGGCGCCATTTTTTTGGTATGGAGGCGCCGGTCGGGGCTGCCCGGTGGAAAATTTGGGGCTTATCCGATTTGTATGAGGCCCCTTTTCGTGGCATCATCCGCGGATGGAACGACGTAGTATTTCCCTGTATCATCGGATCGAGAGGGCCCTGGAAACGATCGCCCGCGCCTCGACGCCGCTCGAGACGATTCGACAGACGGCTCATTTTCTCGTTGAGAACTTTTCCGGGGATCTCGGTCTGCTCGGGGGCAGGATCTATGTTTCCGAGGGGCTCCACTATGAGCTTGTGGCCACCTTCGGCCAGGTCGAGAAGACGGAATTGGGTTTCCGGGTGTCCAAGGACTATCCGGCATTGTGGAAACTTCTTGAATCCGGAACCCATGTCATGCACCGGGGCGACCCGGATCTGGATGAAGCCATCGAGGAGGGCATCGGGAGCGGAAAGAACTTTGCCGCCATCATTGTCGATGACGGCCAATATGTTCTCAGTTTTGATTTCATCGGGGAGGCGGGAACACGGGAAGACCTGGTGGCAACTCTCAATATTGTCCGTCTGGCCATCAACCAGAGGCTCCGGGAAGAGCGGATGGAGTCCCTGATGGAGGATGCCCGGCGCATCCAGGCGGCCCTGTTGCCCCGCCGGCTTCCGCAACCGGGCGATTTCAGGTTGGCGGCGCGTTCGGACGCCGCCGAAATTGTCGGAGGTGATTTTTACGACGTCTACAGTCTGGACGAGTATTCCTTCGTGGCTGTGATCGCGGATGCGACGGGCCATGGTCTTCCGGCTGCCCTCCAGGTCCGTGACGTTTTCATGGGTCTTCGCATGGGCCTGGGCCGGGAGTACAAGATCAGCCGAACCCTGGAGCGCCTCAACAACATCATCCATCACAGTCGACTGGCGACCAAGTTCGTGTCCCTTTTTGTCGTTGAGGTCGATCTCAATGGCCAACTGGTGTACTGCTGCGCCGGACATCCGCCGGCGCTGCTGCGCAGGACCTCAGGTGAAATCGAGGCCCTGAGGACAGGTGGTCTTTTGTTGGGGCCACTCGCCGAGACCCATTACACCGTTGCCGGAACGATGATGAAGCCGGGAGAGACGCTGCTGCTCTATACCGACGGGATTACCGAGATTCAGAACCCGGAGGAGGAGGAGTTCGGCGTCGAGGCGCTTTCCGCCATTCTTGAGGGTCCGAATGCCGCAGATCCGGAGGCCCTGGTCGAAGAGATCTTCGATGCGATTCATGCCTTTGCCGGGCCCAACTACAGACAGGATGACCAGACGGTTCTGGTGATCCATCGCAAGGAGGCATCATGAGCCTGGATTTTTCGGCATCCGCTTTCTTCGATCTTGAGGACTTTCCCTGGGTGGAGATCTTTGATGGGTCCCGGCCTGTCTGGGAGGCTCTGGGGGAGAGACTGAAGGCCTTTTTCGAGAATCAGGATCGTTGGGAGATTCTCACTGATCTGCATCCGGGAGTTCATCTTCTCGGAGACCGGATTTCCATCGGGCGGGGCTGTCGGATCGAGCCCGGCGCGGTCATCGTCGGCCCGGCAATTCTGGGTGATGGAGTCAGTGTCCGGACGGGCGCCTATATCCGCGAGAATGTCCTGCTCGCGCCCGGTTCACTGGTGGGCGCTCATTCGGAAGTCAAGGGCTCGGTCCTGCTGGCCGGGGCCAAGGCGCCGCATCAGGCCTACGTCGGTGATTCCATCCTGGGCCGTGATGTTAATCTCGGCGCCGGAACGATCCTCTCCAACGTCAAGAATATCGGCAGGGAGGTCAGCTTCCGGGCCGGTGGTGAGCTGATCCATACGGGCCTGAGGAAGTTCGGCGCCGTTCTCGGCGACGGGGCCAAGACAGGTTGCAACACCGTGCTCAACCCGGGCGTCCTGCTCGGGAAGGGCTCGATTACCTATCCAAACGCCACCCTTCGTTCCGGCTACTACCCTCCGGGAAGCCTGGTCAAGGTTCGTCAGCAGCAGCAGATCATCGAGAAACTCGAGAGATTCACGCGCTGAAACCGGCCAACAGAAGGACTTTTCTCATGACTGATACTCCTCACCGATGTCTACGGGCGTTGTGCCCATCGCGTAGAGGAGAATGATGAGAAATCTGAAGTGAATTCACTGCTGTCCAGGACACGAGTCAGGGAAGGTACCGTTCAAGCGGGTGGAAAGCTTATGAACACAGGGAGAATCAAGGAACCACGGCGCAGATGCGTCAGCCTTTCAACCCGTATTCGGCTGTCTGAGACGCTGTCTTGGACAAGAGTGGCCGAAACCTGTTTACATGCCCTCCCCGAAGGGTCTACAGTAGTGGGCAGGAGGAGCAAAAGATGCGAAAAATTATGTTTGTTTCCTTTCTGGTTCTGGCTGTTGGTTTCACGACCGATGCCGGTATTGTCGGAAAGAGCGGTGCAACCCTGCCCGACCGAGCCGACACGAACACCAACCAGCGCAGCCCGGTTCAAGCCGCATGGGAATGGAGTAGCGGAGGCAGCATCGATGTCGTACCAACAACCGGTGGGACCTGGGACGGCTGGGGAGAGTACTTCGTCGTCCAGGTGAGTAATACGACCGGCTCTGACCAGCAAGTCATCGAAGTTGGATTCCCCTGTGCCGGCACAATCGGCTCCGAGTGGATGATCTGGCTGGATTCCACAATGCCCGCTTCCTTTGTCGGAGGCGATTTTAGCGGTACATTTACGGCGACTGATACTGACGATACCGTTTTCCCGCCGGTAAATTACACCTATGTCGACGTGTCCGGCGACGGCGTCGTCATTCCGGCCGGCCAGACCTTTTGGTTTGGATACAAGAATCCCGGAAATTCGGGGCAAGTCGACTACAACAACATCGATAGCTACGGTTGGTATAACGGCGCCTGGGATGCCGATGGGCCCTGGGGAAGAACTACCGTCATGCAGTTCAAGGCGAACCCCGTAGCTCAGCCGACTCCGACTCCTTCCGGACCGCAGCCGGTGCCGACAGCGAGTCGCAGCGGCCTGGTTCTGATGATGTTTCTCCTTGGTGGTGTCGCGGTTGTCGTTCTCCGGCGGAGAATGGCCTGAGTCGATCTTCGATGAGATGGCTTGAAACTCGGCGGATCCTCAGGATCCGCCTTCTTCTTTCACTTGGGGCTCTGGGCCATGTGTATTGGAACTGAATCGGCGATGACAATGCCTGTGGTATGAAAGGCGCTTTTCAGCTCAACCGGTAGCTGCCGCCGGCAAAAAGATAGAGACCCTCGCTTTCGAGGACCGAGCCGACCAGTCCGATCGCAGCGCCGAACCAGAATCCGCTCCACTGCCACAGGAAATTCGAGGAGGGGAGGATCGCGATCAGTGTCGAGACGACCGCCCCTGTCGAGAAAGCCCGACCCAGATCCACCCAGTCGACCAGGTACCGGAGAGAGATGGGTGCGAGTTGCTCGGGCGGAGGAAAAAGGGCGAGGGAAACCGGCTCAGGCGTAGGCCAAGCGACCTTTGGGCTTTTGGGGGATTGGCCTCCCGAGTTCCGTGGCGGTTTCCAGCCACTCCCCGATAATTTGCTCTGCGGCGGCAAGAGCCTGCTTCGCAGTCAACGCTGACAGAAACTTGACTGTCGCAAACACCTCGGACAAGAAACACCTTGGCAGATTCGGCGCCTGAGGTGATCCACAGACGCTCTTATGGGCAGAGATCCATGAGCAAACTGGAAAGAAATCTTGACAGTTATGGCATTAACCGGGTATATTTATTGCCGGTTATAGGATATCCCGCAACCAGGGGGGGGCGAGGAGAGTTATCAGATGATCGAGAGGATCCAGTCCATCATTCTCGAATTCCAGCATAAGCGGCTGGAAACCGGCGTTCCCCGTCGTCTGAAGATTGAAAGCCTCCCGGGTAAGGCGGCAGTCTGCATCGGAGTTCGTCGAGCCGGTAAATCGACGCTGATGTTTCAGATCGTCAGCCATCTGCTCGCAGAGGGTGTGGCGATCGAGAACATCCTCTATCTGAATTTTTTCGATGACCGGCTCTATGGGCTTGGGAAGGAGAATCTCGGCCTGATCACAGAAGCGTATTTTTCTCTCTATCCAGAGAAGAAGAACTCCGAGAAGATCTATTGCTTTTTCGACGAGGTCCAGATGGTCCCCGCCTGGGAACCATTCATCGATCGTCTGCTGAGGACGGAGAACTGCGAAGTCTACCTGAGCGGTTCCTCATCGAGAATGCTCTCAAAGGAGATTGCCACCCAGATGAGAGGACGGGCTCTTTCCTGGGAACTCTTTCCCTTCTCCTTTCAGGAATTTCTGGACTCAAGGCGCATTGACAGTTCTGTACCCCGGGCGCCTAAGGCCGTTCTGTTGATCCGAAAGGCCTTTGAAGAGTACTGGGACAGAGGTGGATTTCCTGAAGTGATGGACCTCAACCGGGATTTGAGGATCAGAGTTCACCAGGAATATTTTCACGCGATCCTGTACAGGGATCTCGTCGAGCGCCATGACGTGTCGCACCCGAAGGCGGTCCTGGATCTTGCTCACCGGTTGATCGATAATTCAGCTTCGCTGTATTCGGTCAACTCCCTGACGGGATACCTGAAATCTCTGGGTCACAAGGTGCCCAAGTCCTCCGTTTCAGAGTATATGGACTACCTTGAGGATGCATATCTGCTCTTCACAGTTCGCATCTTCGACGCCTCGCTTGCACGGCGAAACACGAACCCCAAGAAGATCTACTGTATCGATCACGCCCTGACACGATCGGTCTCGGCAGGAGTGCTGGTGAACTCCGGTCATCTGCTTGAAAATCTCGTGTTCATTGCCTTACGCCGGAGATTTCCAGAGATCTATTATTACAGGACGAGGACGGGGCGGGAGGTCGATTTTGTCATTCCCTCAGGCGGGAGACCGCGGTTTCTGGTGCAGGTGTGTGAGGCCCTACAGGACGAGAAGACGAGAAGCCGCGAGATCGGCGGACTCAGGCAGGCAATGCGCGAGACCGGACTCGAACGCGGCTTCATCGTCACCCGAAACGAGAGGGAGGAGATCGTCGTTGAAGAGGGAAAGCTGAGAGTTCTGCCGGCCTGGCGTTTTTGTCTCGACTTTCCCCACTCAGGAGATGAGGACTCCGATCAGCAATGAGCCTGCCCTAAGCACCCCTCTGATCCGAGTGTAAATCTCAGGCCTGCAGGCGAAGTTCCTTCGGGAGAAGACTGAAACCCTCATTTTCCAGTAATGCCGCCGCCAGCCCGCAGGCGGCTCCGAGCCAGAAACCGCTCCACTGCCAGAGGAATGTCGAGGAGGGGAGGATGGCGATCAGCGTCGAGACGATCGCTCCTGTCGAGAAAGCCCGGCCCAGATCGACCCAGTCGATCAGATTCCGGAGAGAGATGGGTGCGAGTTGCTCGGGCGGGGAAAGAAGGGCAAGGGAGGCCGGCGCCTCGAAGAGGAGAGCCCTGCTGAGGAGTCTCGTGTCGATCTCAGCCTCCGACCAGATTTCCCGGCAGTGGGGACAGCCATGGAGGTGATTGCGCATGTCCTCCGGCACATCGGACTCTCCCAGAAGTGCCTTTCGGCAATCCTCATCATAGAGGCGGTTGTCAAAGTCCTGACAGTTCATGGTTGCACCTCCAGCCTGCCCCGGAGGTGTTTTCGACCCCGGTGCAGATGGGATTTGATGGTATTGATGGGTATTCCGCTTTCACGGGCGATCTCCCGGATCGGCGTCTCATAGAGATAATAGGCAATGAGGATCCCCTTCAAGGGCTCGTTGAGCGTCTCAATGGCCCGGTGGATCTTTCCAGCATCCTCCGCCGCGCTCAGTTTCGCCACGGGATCCTCTGCGGGCGCCGGCATTGTCGGGGAGAGGGGTTCTCCGACGCTGATGAGGCGGCGCTGCGGCGAACGATAGTAATCCGCCAGTCGCCGACGGGTCAGGCGGTAGAGCCATGTCGACAACGAACAACCCCTGAAGGAGGCCATGCTCCGGAAAGCGGAGACCAGGACTTCCTGGCAGACGTCCTCGGCATCTCCGGCTTTCAGCCCTGCGAGTCGGCAGTGAGAGAAAATCCGTCTCCCGAATCGGCGAATGAGCTCCGACCAGGCTTTCTCATCGCCCAGGACGCAGCGCCGGGCCAGTGCCTGGTCGGCTGCCCAGGACTCCGGTGGTGCCGTGTTCATCAGGAGTTTCCGACAGCCTTTCTCTCGGGGTTCTCCTCGACGCTCACCCATCTCTTTGCGAGTTCCAGCTCGCGCGCACGGGCCTCCTCCCACTCCCTTCGGCCCTGGATTTTCCAGTAGATGAGATGGGCCAGTCCGATGAAGATGACGGCAAGGCCCGAGCCCCAGAGGCGGCTTTCCGGGCAGCAGATCAGGGTGGCGAGGCCCAGCCCGGAGCCCACAGCAATCTCGACGATCCCTGATTTCAGGGAGTTCCGGGGGTGGGGCCGCTGGACGTTCAGGAAGGCCTCGGGGGGCAGGGGCATGCCACGTTCGAGGGCGGCCATCCGTTCCCTGCTCAGGGCATTCCGGCGCCGGGATGCCGTTTTGACGAGAAGCGAGATCACGAAAGCCAGGAAGGCCAGCGCTCCCAGTGGAACCAATAATATGACGATGACTCTGAGAAGACTCAATTGCATCATGATTTCTGCCTCCCGGGAGACTTCTTCTCCGCCGTACGGATTGCGAGAATGATGAGCCCCGGAATCGATATCGTCCCAAGGCTCATCCCGATGAATAGTGTAGTACTGAAATGAATCATGTCTGAACTCCTCCCTGAGATGTTCCGGGCGGTTTTCCTCCGCCTTCGATCTATTTATCGTTGTGCGGAGCCTTCCGGTTGCAGAATACGGGAAAATCTCCGGGATTTTCGGCCAAGCGTGTGGGCCGAGACGCGCCGCCTGCCCGAAAAGATTGTTGGGGGAGAGTATTTACGACCTGTTCTATTTTCAGTGTGGGGCAGCCTCAGCTCGAACTCCAATCAATCTCTTGTCCAAGATCTCAGAAGGAAAGCATGGGCTCAGTCCATCCATTTCTCCCGCTTCGCCTCCCGCTGCTCCCCTGTCACGAAGCCTCAGAAGGCCCAATCAGACCTCGAAAGCGCCCTGTTCGATGCCGTCTCCTGATCGACATCGGGCCAAAGCCCAGGGGACCGACTTTTGTCGGCCCCCTTTGAGAAAGTCCTCGGCGCTCCGCCCTTTCCGGAAGTCTGTGGGCCTGACTCAGGAGTCTCTCCCGATTCCAGCACCCGGCTTAAGCAAGCTCGAAACGGTCAAGGTTCATGACCCTGTTCCACGCCGCTATGAAATCGTGGACGAACTTCTCCTGGGAACCCTCGCAAGCGTAGACCTCCGCCAAGGCCCGGAGTTGGGAGTTGGAACTGAAGATCATGTCGACGCGGGTGGCGGTCCACTTGAGTTCGCCCGTTGCGCGATCCCGTCCTTCGAACAATCCACTGCCTTTCGAGGCTGCCTCCCACTGGGTACCCATGTGGAGCAGGTTCTTAAAGAAGTCATTGGTGAGTGCCTCGGGTTGCTCGGTCAAGACGCCGTGCTGCGACTGACCGAAGTTGGCCTTGAGAACTCGCATTCCGCCGACTAAAACGGTCATCTCCGCAGCCGTCAGTGTCAGCAGCTGAGCCCGGTCGACCAGAAGCCTCTCCCCCTCGACGGCCAGACCGTCCTTGAGGTAGTTGCGGAAGCCGTCCGCAGCCGGTTCGAGAGCGGCGAAGGAATCCACATCGGTCTGCTCCTGCGAGGCGTCGGTGCGTCCCGGCGTGAAGGGAATGGTTACATCATGACCCGCGTTCTTCGCCGCCTCTTCGATGCCTGCACATCCGCCGAGGACAATCAGGTCGGCGAGCGATACCCTCTTGCCGCCGGACTGCGTGGAATTGAAGTCACTTTGGATGTCCTCCAGTTTCTTCAGTACCTTTGTGAGCCGGGTCGGTTCGTTGACCTCCCAGTCCTTTTGCGGGGAAAGCCTGAGCCGTGCGCCGTTGGCGCCGCCGCGCTTATCGGAGCCGCGGAAGGTGGAGGCCGAAGCCCAGGCGGTGGAGACCAGCTGGGAGACGGTTAGCCTCGACACGAGGATTTTCGCCTTGAGATCGGCTACCTCCTCCTCGCCGATCAGCTCGTGATCCACGGCGGGCACCGGATCCTGCCAGATCAGCTCCTCCTTCGGGACTTCGGGGCCCAGGTAGCGCGAACGCGGGCCCATGTCACGGTGGGTCAGCTTGAACCAGGCGCGCGCGAAGGCTTCGGCGAGCTTCTCCGGGTGTTCGTGAAATTTCTTCGCGATGGGCCGGTAGATGGGATCCATCCGCAAGGCGAGGTCCGCCGTGGTCATGATGGGCGCGTGGCGTTTGGAAGGATCGTGAGCGTCCGGAACGACGTCGGCAGCGGCCGGATCCGTGGGCACCCACTGCCAGGCCCCGGCGGGGCTCTTCACGAGATCCCAGTCATAACCGAAAAGCGTGTCCAAGTAGCTGCTATCCCACTGGATCGGTGTCGGAGTCCAGGCGCCTTCGATGCCGCTGGTGATGGTATCTGAGCCCTTTCCGCTGCCGAGGCGGCTCTTCCATCCCAGTCCCTGCTCCTCGATGGGGGCGGCCTCAGGTTCAGGACCCAGATTGGCGGCGTCGCCTGCGCCGTGACACTTGCCGAAGGTATGTCCGCCGGCAATAAGTGCAACGGTCTCCTCGTCGTTCATGCCCATCCGTGCGAAAGTTACCCGGATGTCCCGACCGGAGGCCAGAGCACTGGGCTGACCCTTTGGGCCCTCCGGGTTTACGTAGATCAGGCCCATCTGCACGGCAGCGAGCGGGTTCTCAAGCTCATGGTCGGCGGTGTAGCG
This sequence comes from Thermoanaerobaculales bacterium, assembly GCA_024763555.1. Taxonomy (GTDB): domain Bacteria; phylum Acidobacteriota; class Thermoanaerobaculia; order Thermoanaerobaculales; family Sulfomarinibacteraceae; genus JANTFG01. Next base: position 11,763 of record JANTFG010000007.1, on the reverse strand, counting down.
CCTGTCGCCCAGCCACTCCTTCTCGGCGCCCCAGTAGACGTCCTCCTCCGGCGCCCAGATGTCCTCGCGTCCGCCGCCGAAACCGAAGGTCTTGAACCCCATGGATTCCAGCGCGACATTGCCGGCGAGAATCATGAGGTCGGCCCAGGAGATCGCGTTGCCGTATTTCTGCTTGATGGGCCAGAGCAGGCGGCGGGCTTTGTCGAGGTTGACATTGTCGGGCCAGCTATTGACGGGGGCAAAACGCTGGTTGCCGGACCCGGCACCGCCGCGGCCGTCGCCGGTGCGGTAGGTACCCGCGCTGTGCCACGCCATCCGGATGAACAGCGGTCCATAGTGACCGTAGTCGGCGGGCCACCAGTCCTGAGATTCGGTCATCAGCTCATGGAGGTCTTCTTTCAGAGCCCTTAGGTCGAGCTTTTTGAACTCCTCGCCATAGTTGAAGTCCTCCCCCATCGGGTTGCTCGAGAGACTGTGCTGGTGAAGCATCTGAAGGTTTAACTGTTTCGGCCACCAGTCATGATTGAGCCCTCCTCTTTCCCCGGCATCTTGCTGCGTCTTGCCCGTTACGGGACACCTGTTTTCGTCAGACATTCTTTTTCTCCTCTCTGGGTTTTTCATGTAGCTGTCCGGTCGGCCCCGTGCCTCACGCGGCGAGGGTGGCGCGGATCATCCACAGGGTCTTCTCGGTGGCGGCACACAGGCCGTCCAGCAGGCCGGTGGTCACTCGATCGGCCGTGGCTTCGGCAGTCTCGGCGGCAACGCACATCTCGCCGTGGAGAATCTGGAGATCGGCCATGGTCCGTTGGAGCATGACCTCGCCGGATGGGATCTCGGGATCCTCGACAAGGGTGGCATTCGAGAGCATGGCCTCCAGGGTGTGCAGGGGTACCCCCTGGAGCTGGAGAATGCGCTCGGCGATCTCGTCGATGGCATCGGCCCAGCTGTCGTAAAGGGATTCGAAGAGTTCGTGATACTGGAAGAAGCGGGGGCCGCTGACATTCCAGTGGTAGTGCCGCAGCTTCTGGTAGAAGATCGTGGCGTCTGCCAGGAGCCGGTTGAGGTTTTCGCTATGATTCTTATTGTCCTTGTTCATGTTGACCTCCTGTATTTCAACCACATTGGTGGTAACCCCATCTATTGCAGGGTCCGTGCCAACATGTCATATTTTTTAACCAACTCATTTAAAACACGTTAGAAGAATGCAATGAAGACTGACGGCCCACGACGCAATATATCGCGAGAAGTGACACGAAATATCGTGCCGAAACGTGATATCGTGCCGAAGCGATGAGTTGGCTGCACTCGATCCTGGAGTCCGTCCGCGAGCTGGTTCCGGCGGACCTGGCCGCGGTGCTGGAGCTGGAGAACGAGGATACGCTTCGCGTCCTGGAGGCGGACGGCCCGCTGGCCTCGCAGCGCGTCAACCACCTGCGGGTAGACCTGCGCACGCGCCCGGCCTTACGGGCGGCCCTCAGCGGTAGCGGGCCCAGTGTGCTGGATGATGCTCACCTGCTGCATCAGGAGCCCGATCCCTACGTGGATGCCGTCGCCTTGCCCGGGGACCACTCCTGCCTGGCGGCGCCTCTGAGAGCCGAGGGTCGACTGGTGGGTGCCATGACTCTCGACCTTCTCCAGTGCGGAGTCTTCTCCTCGGAGAGCCTCCTCCGGGCCGTCGGGGCCTTCGCTCGTCTGGCTGCCATGGTCATCGACGAAAGGCGGAACGCCGAACGCCTCTCTCGCGACCTGGCGTCGATGGCCGCCTCCGCCGCGGAGCTGATGCCGGACGGCCCGACCGGAGCGGCGCTGGTGGGCCGCTCCCGGCCCTGGCTCGAAGCCGTCGAGCGGCTTCGGCTGGTCGCGCCTGCGCCAACCTCCGTGCTGATCCTCGGCGAGACGGGAAGCGGTAAGGAGCAGGCGGCACGGGCGATTCATCAGTGGTCGCCGCGGAGCGCCCGTCCCTTCCTGGCGGTCAACTGCTCCGTGCTCTCCGGAGAGCTGGTGATGGCCGAGCTCTTCGGCCATGAACGGGGGGCGTTTACCGGCGCCGAGCGGCGGCGATCCGGTCGCTTCGAACTGGCCGACGGCGGCACGCTTTTTCTGGACGAGGTGGCCGAGCTGCCTGGCGGAGCTCAGGCCATGCTGCTTCGTGTGCTTCAGGAGGGCGCCTTCGAGCGCCTGGGCGGTACGAGGACGCTGCACGTGGACGTCCGTGTCATCTCCGCGACCCACCGCGACCTCCAAGCCGAGGTGGCCGCAGGCCGCTTCCGGGAGGACCTCCTCTTCCGCCTCGGCGCCTTTCCCGTCAGCTTGCCGCCCTTGAGAGAGCGTCCCGGGGACGTCCTGTTGCTCGCCCAGCACCTGATGGGGCTGCTGCGGGAGCGCCTCGGGATGCCGGAGCTGGCGCTGAGCGAGAAGGCCATCCGGATTCTCGAGGACCACGCCTGGCCCGGCAACGTCCGGGAGCTGGCCAACGTCCTGGAACGAGCCGCCATCCTGGCAGGGGGGGGCACGATCGGCGGCCGTCACGTGGAACTTCGCGGGACCACAGCACGGGTGGCGGAAATACCCATTGCACTTTCCGACCCACCGCCGGAGGGCTACCACCTGCCGGAGGATCTCCGACCCCTGGAGCGGGCCCAGGCCCTGGTTATCCTCAAGGCGCTTCAGCAATCCGGCGGCCGGTTAGCCGGCCGAGGCGGCGCCGCCGAAAGCCTGGGTGTACCACCCAGCACACTTGCGAGTACCATCAAACGTCTCGGGCTTCGTCGACCGCGGAAGTGAGCGCCGCTGAAATCATCGATCCACATCTCCCGGCCGCCAATCCAAAGAAAACTGAAGAGTCCTCGAATTCGGAGTGCCCCCAGCCGGGGAGATGAACTCGAGACCCTCACCAGAGGACCACCGACGATTCTGCCATACAGATTCTGACTCGGACTCAAGAGATACCTACGGTCGAGGTGTTTGCGCTGTACCCTGGGTATCATGGGGCCGAAATGGATCACGGACTTGAGTCCGCATTGGTTTGACTTCCATTGAAGCGGTGGTTTTGAGAATGCGGAATGTTCTCGCGCTCCGAAGATTCGTTGATTTGTATGTGATCGACGTCATATCGCTGAGTTGTTTATTGAGAGGTCTCGATCCCTCTGTAGCCAAACGTCTTGTACGCAGCACAAATCGTCTTTCCGGGTCTCTATGACGAGGTCGCCGGTCATGAGCATAAAGGCAGGCCCCGGGTCCGTTGTCGGGCGTGAGAAAACTTGCCTCGCTCGAGGCCTGGGAGTAGACTGGGAGAGGATTATCGGAGGTGAAAAATGCGGTGGAATGCCTGCTTCTGGTTTCTTTGTGGTGTTCTTCTCGCAGTGACGGCGGCAGCGCAATCCATTGACCCGGGGGCGCCGTGGCCGCGATTCGAGAAACAGGTCTTGCCCATTCCCCCGGCGGTTGCCGGGAGTGGTCTGAAAGTCCTGGCCCGGGGCGATCTGAACCGGGACGGGTTGAAGGACCTGGTAGTTGTCTGGTGGGGAGGGGGGCAGAGTACGGTGGCCCTGTACCTCGCTACGGATCGCACCTGGGAGAGCAAGGGCGGACAGCCTTTCAAGACGCCCCGGGTCCTGGCGAAGCCGGACCGGAGGATCGACCAGGCGGTGGTCTGCGACATGGATCGCGACGGGAAGCAGGATGTGCTGCTCGCGGCCTTGGGCAGTCCGGAGCTTCTCTGGCTCACGCCCGGAGCCGAGAAAGTACAGCACCGGCTGGTGGTACCGGGGGCGGTGACAGCTCTGGCGGCTCTGGATTGGGGACGGCGGGACCTGGTGGCGGACCCTGTTGTGGCCGTGGAGGGCGCCTCGGGTCCGGCTCTGGTGCTCTTCCCCGCAGATGAGGCTGCGATCCCGGGCAAGCCCGACGTGGTGGCCCTGCCCACTCGGGTCGAGCACATCGTGACCGGAAATCTGGACGGGGACGCATGGTGGGACCTTGCGATGGCCGGAGAGAAGGGGCTCTACATTCTTCACGGCTTCGATACGGCGGCGGATGCAGGAAAGGCGATGCATCCGCTGCTGGAAAAGGTGGAGGCCGGAGAACACATTGTGGGCGTGTCCGCCACTCGGTTTCTCCGACAATCCACCCACGATCTGACGGCGCTTACGGCTTCCGGCCTGGTGCTGGAAGACGCCGAGCACGGGCTCAGGAGAGCCGATGCCGGAAGCCTGCTGCATGATGCCGGCAATGCCCCCTTCTTCACAATCTTGTGGGAAGGCGCCGGCCGGGGGCCGGCCGTTCTGATCCCCGGTTCGAAGGGCTTCGACCTGGCGGGCGCCCTGACTCTGGAAGGGAAAAGCTCATGGAGGTCCACTGTCCACGCCTCGGTGGATCTGGGCGGGGAAGCGACGCACATCATGCCGATGAGGCGGAACCTGGACGGTCTGGACGATCTGGTGGTGGCACTTGCCGAAAATCCCAGGCCGATGCTGCTCCTGAGCGAATCCCGAAACACCTACACCATCACCACGGTCGATGATCACGACGATGGAGCCTGCACGGTTGTCGACTGCACGCTGCGCGAGGCCATCAACGCCGCCAATAACCACGCCGGGGCGGATCTCATTGCCACCACCGGTTACTACATCTTTGACCTCTCGTCGAATCTGCCTTCGGTGATGGGTACCACAACCTTCGACCTGAATTCCCAGGGCTACTGGTACGTGAGAGGCTCAAGTGCCGGTGGGAGTACCGGACTGTGGATCCAGGGCGATAGCTGCATGGTATACGGCCTGTGGAGTCAGAGTCACCAACTGGACGGATTGGGGAACAAGGGAGTCGGCATCCTGCTCTTCGACACTTTAAATACAACCCTCCACGATGTTCATGCCACCGACTGTGCTTCCTACGGCATCGAACTCTACAATGCCATCGACTGCAGCCTCAACGCCGGCGCCTCCAACAACTCCGCTGACGGCTTCTTCGTCTATCGCGGTGGGTCCGGGACCACGAGCGGCAACACGCTCGATCCCATCTTTGCTAACACCAACGGAGGCCACGGTATCCTCATCCAGGGGGCGCCGGATACGACCATCGGCGGAACGGCCTCGAATTCCCAGGCCTTGCTGACAAACAACTCAGACGACGGGATCAGGATCTGGCAGAGTGGCGCCTCGGGAAGCATCCTGGCAAAGGTCTCCTCCACCAACACCAACGGTCTCGTGCTGGACCAGGCCGGTGCCAGTACTGTGGGCATCATCTATCCCGGGGCGGACTGCTTCTTCTCCGGCAATCAGGGCTTCGGCATCGAGATCGAAAATTCGTCGGTCAGTCATCGCATCGCCAACTGCGAGGTGGGCTTCCTGTCAGACTGGTCGGCCTCGGGCAACGACACCGACGGTATCAGGATCTGGCAGTCGTCCAACGTTACCGTGACCCAGAGCGTGATCTCCAACAATGGCTGGAACGGAGTGGATATCTACGGTAATTCCGGGCACCTCGCCTCGAACAACACCGTCATGGACTCCATCATCGGATCGAATAAGACCGAGGATGGGGCGGCCGGGAACACCTGGTACGGGGTCAACGTGGAATGGGGAACGGGGAATTTTATCGGGACGGCAGGGCACGGTAACGTCATCGTGTCCAACGGCAGCGGCGGCATCCGCATCTACGACTACCAGACGACCGGTAACGTTGTACGGGACAACCTGATCGGCCTGGTCCACGGGAGTCCGGGCGCCGGGTACGGCAACAGTGGACACGGTGTCTGGGTGGAAGATGCGCCGGACAACGTCATCGGCCCGGGCAACATCATCGCCTATTCCACGGGCACCAAGGGTGAGGGCATCGTGGTGAAGGGAAACCAGGCTGTGGGGGTCAACTGTTCGGGCAACAGCATTCACGACAACGGGGGACTGGGTATCGATCTGGGTGCCGACGGCGTGACGCTTCCCGACTCGGGAGACGGCGACGAGGGCCCCAATCACCTGATGAACCAACCGCTCTTGATGTGGGTGGAAAGCTGTGGAGCCAACACCTACGTCAGCGGCAAGCTGGATGCAGCGGCAAGCCCCTTAAGCTACACCATCAACTTCTATTCCAACACCTCCTGTGACGCCAGCGGGATGGGAGAGGGCCTTACGCTTCTGGGAACCACCCTGAGCCTCCCGGCGCCGGGAAGCGGGGAACAGCGCTTTAGAACAACCATTCCCGGAAGTGGAGCGGGCGTCTCCCTGACGGCCCTGACCCTGGGTCCCTTCGGTTCCACCAGCGAGTTTTCCAACTGCCAGGCCGTCACCAACGGCCGGCCCGGCGATGCCGACGGCGACTGCGACATCGAGGCCGACGACGTGGCCGGTGTCATCCGCGCCGCCACCGAACCCGGCTATGTACCGCCCGGGAATGCCGACGCCGATAACAACGGTACGGTGGAAGATACGGATGTCGCCTACGATGTTGCCAAGATCTTCTGGTAGGCCAGATGATGCGCTCCCCCGCGTGCCGGAAGCTCAGATAGTCTCGCCCTGAATTCTGCTGCTCTTTCCATCATCTTTCGCCGCCAGATGTTGTTCCGGTTCCGCTCACCCGCTCCTGCTCCGGTTTCAGACATCAAGGCTATGCCCGGCCCACGCATTCCGCTCAGAGTCCACGGTCGCCCCGGCTCCGGCATCGGCTCCGGATGTGCGGCTCCGGTTCCTGATCCGGTTCGCTGTTCCGGCTCAGGGTTCGGTTGCGGCTCCCGCTCCGGGCTGCGGCTCCGGACTCGGAGATGGTTCCTGTCTCTGATACCCTGAGACGGATGAGTCGCTTTGATGATCTGCCTTCGGGAGTATCTCCTCGATGAGTCGACTTCGCTGGTTGACGGGTGGGGAAAGCCATGGCCCGGGACTGACGGTGATCCTGGAAGGCCTGCCCGCAGGGCTCCTTCTCGATCGGGATGCTCTCGATGCCCGTCTGGCCCGGCGCCAGCATGGCTTCGGCCGGGGCGGCCGACAGAAGATCGAGAAGGACCGCGTCATTGTCCGGGGCGGACTGCGTGGCGGCCGGACGCTCGGATCGCCCCTCGTGCTTGAAATCGAGAATCGCGATTTCGCGAATTGGGCGGGCGTGATGGATCCCTGGGAACTCGATACCGCCGAAGCCGCCGCCCGAATCGTAACGCGACCCCGGCCCGGACATGCGGATTTTTCTGGCGCGATGGCCACGGCCCAGGTGGAGGATCTCCGGAATATTCTCGAGCGGGCCTCGGCCCGGGAAACGGCGGCGCGGGTCGCCGCAGGGGCGGTGGCCGCACAGCTGCTGGAACGCTACGGCTTCCGCTTCCGCTCCGCTCTGCTGGCGATTGGAGCCGAAACTGTGCTGGAGGGGCCCCCGAGCTGGGAGGATCTGACCTCTGTCGATCCTTCCTCGCCGCTGGTGACGCCGTGGCCTGAGGACGAGGAGCGGCTGGTCGACTATATTCGGCAAATCGGGAAACAACAGGAAACCCTGGGAGGCATCGTCGGCGTGGTTGTGCGGGGTGTGCCGCCGGGATTGGGTTCCTATGTCCACTGGGATCGAAAGCTCGACGGACGCCTGGCGCAGGCGATGCTCTCGATCCCCTCGGTCAAGGCCTGCGCGATCGGCGCCGGTCTCGAAATCTGCCGTCAGGTGGGCTCTGAAGCCCATGATGCAATTTTCCCCTCCGAATCCGGCCTCAGGCGTTCTTCGAATCGGGCGGGGGGTCTTGAGGGCGGGGTGACGAATGGTGAGGACCTCGTCCTGCGTGCTTTCTTCAAGCCGATTGCAACTCTGCGTCGAGGACTGCCCTCGGTCGATCTTGTCACCGGCGAGGAGGGCGCGACGGTCTGGGAGCGTTCCGATGTGACGGCGGTGGGCTCGGCGCCCGTGATCGTGGAATCCATGGCTGCCCTGGTGCTGGGCGATGCCCTGCTGGAAAGCTTCGGTGGGTCTTCGATCGAGGCGCTGGACCATGCGGTTGAGGCGCATCTCGAGCGCGTTTCGCCCTGGTGGTCCAAGAGGATATGAGACGGGAAGGGGAGGACCCCGATTTCCGGCGGATCGGCGCCGCTCTTTTTCTGATCTGTGTCGGTTTTCTCAGTTTCGACTTCCATCCACTCCCCATCGGGCCCCATGGTATCGACGCGGGCTGGCAGTGGATCGTTAACCATGCAGCGGAGAAGGGCTGGGCCTGGGGTTCGGAAATCCTTTCGGAGAAATTTCAGCCGCGGCCCTGAGAGGGGGGGGCTCCCGGCGCCGGGTTGTGAGGCCGCATGTGCCGCCGAGTTGCGAACCTCCCCTCTTCCTGCTCCGGGGTCTTGTTCTTTTTCGGCAAATGTCGGAAAATCGGGCGATGACTGAGGGACGGAGACGTGGGCGCGGACGGCCGAGGCGGCACCGAATGGTGGGGCCCCCGCCGCAGGCTCGTGCATTGATGCCGGTTGAAGGAACCGAAGTCGATCCGGAGGGGGCGATACGCCTCAGTCTGGACGAGGTCGAGGCCCTTCGTCTGGCGGACCTGGAATCGATCTACCAGGAAGAGGCTGCCGGGGCGATGGGCGTGTCGCGATCGACCTATGGGCGGATCCTGGAAGCTGCGCGACATAAGATCGCGCTGGCCCTCTGGGAGGCACGCCCTCTGCTTGTTGAGGGCGGGGATGTGTGCCGGAGAGAGGCGATGGAGGTGGATGCCGGAGTGAACTGTGGACGGCGCGCGGGTCACTGCATTTGCCCGGAATGCGGTCACCGCCAGGCCCATCGGCCGGGTGTGCCCTGTCGGCGTCAGCGATGCTCCAACTGTGATGCCGTCCTGATGCGGGAGGGCGGAGAACGCCATCGGAGGTTTTCCGAAAGCTGAGGTGGAGTGCTCAGCCGGGTTCGCAATGCGTTTTTTACGCCGCGGCTCGCCACGGTTTCTTTGTTCCGGGCGCTGAAGAAAATCCTCTGAACTTTGCGTCAGCCTTGGGCTTTTTGCAGACAAGAAGATGCTAAGGCCCCGGAGAGTTCATCCAGCGGGATCGATCCTTTCAGGATCAACTTTGCCCGAGGGCTGATCCCCGAAAGGCGCACAGACGACCTGGTTGCGTCCGTTGTTCTTGGCGCGGTAGAGCGCGGTGTCGGCTGCGCGGATGAGATCCTCAATGGATGTCTCTGGTCCAGGCCTGATGGAGGCAACTCCCAGGCTGGCCGTCAGCGAAAGCTCTTCACCTCGAGAATCCTTGAGGCACAGTTCCGAGAGGAGCTTCCGAATGTTCTCGGCAACTTTCTCGGCGCCAGTGATGTCCGTGTTCGGCAGGAGGAGCACAAATTCCTCCCCGCCATACCTGGCAGCCAGATCGGTCTGACGAATCATGGTTTCGCGGAGGGTTTTTCCGACGGCTCGGAGACAATCGTCTCCGGCCTGATGACCGTGGCGGTCATTCAAAGTCTTGAAACGATCGAGGTCGATCAGGACAAAGGACAGACATGATTTCTGGCGCCAGCACCGCGCCCATTCTCCCTCCAGGGCCGCATCAAGACGGCGTCGATTCGCAATTCCCGTCAGACCATCGCATTCGGAAAGAAACTGGAGTTTCTCATTGGCTTCAGTGAGAAGAGTGTTTTTCTCCTCCACCGTGCCTTTGGCAATGGAGAGTGCTTCCACGGCCTCTTTGAGATCGCTGGTTTTCTCAGCGACCAGTTCGGAGAGAATCCGGTTTTTCTTCCTCAGTTTCCGCTCTCTGAAGCGAGTGAAGACTAATGGCAGGGCGGCAAGAACGAGGCCCCATATCGTGATGGCCCAGGGCTTCATGTACCAGGGGGGCGGAACGGTGAAACTGAGTTTTACCTCCGGTCCGCTCGGGCGGCCGGGCGCTTTGGAACGAAGCCTGAAGAAATATGATCCGGCCGGGAGGTGACTGAAGTTGACGAAGGAGTCTTGAGACCATTTTGAAAACTCGGCATCGACCGGGTCCAGTTTGTATTGATAGAAGGCCTGATTTCCGTAGACCGCAGCTGAGTACTCGAAACGAAGCTCTTTCCCGGCAAGACGAATCTTCTCCGGTCCCTCTTTCAAGCGGGCGCCGGTGCGCCTGGAGAAAGCCGCCAGTAGAGGTCTGCGGAGGGACGCCGGGGCGGAAGTTGTCTCCTCGACGAAGCGGAACAGACCTTCGTCGGAGGCAACCCAGAAGACTCCATCCGCTTCGCTCAGGAAGAAGATCGCAGTACTCTTCGGTAGGGGTTCGGGAGGCGGATCGGCCGGCTTCCAGATACCCGGGGTGCTCTGGGTAAAGCGCCGAATTGGCAGCGAGTTGACCCAGACTCTGTCGTGTGTGTCTTTCTCGAATGATGTGGCCGGACTCTTTCCAAGCGACCGGCTCAGCACCTCTTCCCGCCGGAGTTCCAGACTGCCGGGGTCAAGGCGATACACGCCGCCGCTCCCTGAGAGCAGGATTTCCCCGTCGACGAGATGGCAGTTGACCTCGGTCGATCCCGTTTCGAGAGGAGTTAATGTTCCTTTCTCCCGGTGCAGATCCAGGATGAAGGCGCCATCAAAGGTAGTTCCCAGGCAGAGTTGAGTCGGATTCAGCTCGATGATGGATCGGATATTTCCCGGCAGGCCCGGATAGAATCCCTGAAACACCCATCGTGTTCCCTCTTTCCTGATTCCGGCCATACCTTCGGAACAGCCGAGATAAATCGTCCTGTTGTCTGAAGGGGAGGGGTAGAGGAGGTAGGTGGTGAGGCTGTCGCTGCCGGGCACCAGTGCAAAGGAGTTGCCTCGAAGCTCGAAGATCCCGTCGGAGGCACCGACGAGCAAGCTTTTTCCTGTCGACACGACACTCCAGGGTTTGGATGGAAAGTCAGGGAAAGAACTCGCCCTGAGCCCATCAGGAAAATCGCTGCCCGCTCCACGATCCAATCGCCAGAGGCCCTGGCTCGTTGCGACGATCAGTCGGCCCTGATGGCGGCAAAGGGAAAATACCGAGCCATTGAGGCCAAGGCGGGGGTCGATGACGGAGCTTGGGGAATTGATATCAATCCGAACGAGTCCCAGTCGAAGGACGGCCCAGAGCGCACCATCGGGACCGAGCGCCAGTGTCGCGACTTCATTGTCCGGAAGGCCTCGATCTCGGTCGAGGAGCATGGCCATTTTTCCGGTGGATTCGAGAATCAGGATCCCATTGCGCTGCGAGGCCAGGGCCACACGGCCGTTCTCCATGGCGAGAAGAGAGTTGAGATTCTTGCCGGCGGCCCATGCGCTTCCTTCCGGTGAAAAATCTTCGATTTGCCCATCTCTCCAGTGGATGAGTCGGCCTCGGTCGGACAGGAATAGCCTTGAGTCTGAAGTCCGGGCCATCAAGCGTATTTTCAATGTTCTCAGCGAGGGTGTGCCGGGGATCATTCCCGTCTTTCCGGGGATCCAGTCATTGATTCCGCCTTCAGCTCTTCCCACAAGGAGGCTTTCTCCTTCCTGCATGACGGGGGGCCTCGTCGCAAGTTCAGGTATCGGCATCAGAGGACTGAGGCCGGTCTCATCGCTCCATGAGTAGACGCCGCAATCGGTGAAAAAATTGAAAGCTCCATCACGATGGGTAATTGCCCAGACCTCTGCGGGTTTGGGAGTGCCCGGCGGAAGATCTCCGAGGAGGGAGTTGAAACGCATGACTCCATCGTCGTCCATCTCAAGGAGACCGAACTCATTAAAGGCCCCAACTGCAATTCGAGATCTCCGGGAATCTGCTTCCAGGCAGAGAGCCGCCGAATCATTGGGGAGAGGAATCAAACGCCATCGCTCTC
>JANTFG010000006.1 GCA_024763555.1 Thermoanaerobaculales bacterium | reverse complement strand
GTCTCGACCACCGAGGGCGATCATGCGACGACCGTCATGCTCCACTGGTACGTCAGCGAACAGGTGGAGGAAGAGGCCAACGCCGATACCCTCTACAACCAGGTCAAGATGCTCGAAGGCTCCAACCACGGACTGCTGATGCTCGACCGGGAGCTGGCAGGACGGCAGTTGAGCCCCGCCGAATAGAACCTAACCTGAGCGATTCTCACCGGCGATCTGCACCAATTCCTTGGACTCTGGCCACTTGCAAAAAGACCTCAACATACCACCAGTATTCCTGCGTTTTTTGCAAGCACCAGAGCCTCAAGGACTTGGCACATCTCATCCGCCAGCATCACTCTGATTAGGTAGAAGAAACTGAAATTTAAGCGATTCGCCCGCGGCGCTGCCGCGGGTTTTTTCTAGCCCCTCGTCGTGACCGAGACCCCATCCATCGAAACGACAGTCGAGGCTTCGTTAGAACGAATTTCCAAGACCGGCCATGTGGAGATCACCCAACATTTCTCCACAATGCCGCCCGAACCCTGGGGGGATGCGCTTGATGTATTCTCGCCTATCGAATCGTCCAAGATCCGATGCTAGGAGACAGAGCGCTGGCCCCGATTATCCTCAGGACCTTGGAATTTACTTGCAAACCGATCTCTTAGCGCTCGAGTTTCTAAATTTCTTTCCGGAGCCTCATCAACAGCTCTCTGAGGGGTTTTGAGATCAATAACACCGAAGTTCCGTAAACAACTGAGAACACGAGAGTTTTTGCGATGATGTTCCAAATGGAGACTCCCTGTCCTGTCGCAAGTAGAACGATTCCCGCCGCGAGAACAGCGCTCAGGCCCGGAGGCAGCAGAATCCTGAACTGTTCTCCAACAGTCAAGCCTGTCGCAAGACATGAGAACCTCATATTCAACAGGAGCACGACGACGCCTGCGACGGCAAAGGCAATGAGGTATCCCTCAACTCCGAAATAGAAACCGACGCCCATTGCAACGAGCCCGATTCCCTTTTTGATCACTTCAAGTCTCAGGAAGGCCTGCGCGAATCCAGCCGCCTTCAATGGAGCAAGGAGGGCTGCACTCACGGGCGCCACCCACATCCCCAGACACAGGAGTCTTACAAGTGGAATCGCTTCTGCCCACCGCTCGGTTAAGAGGAAAATAACGAGCGAAGCCGCCACAGAGTACAACCATCCGACAAGACCAAAGGCTGCCAAACCGACGACCGTCAACATCGCCTTGGTCCCCGTTGTTAACTGATCCTTTGAGTCCTGAATTCTCGAAAGGGTGCTGAAAGCCACCTGACTCAGACTCTCCGAGGAGACCGAAACAGTAAAGTTGGTCAGAGATTTCGCTCGTGAAAACAGACCAAGGTCCCGGGCGCTGAACAGCTTGCCGATGACGAGGGTGTCCAGTCTGGAATAGAATCCGTGAAGCAGCGACGCGAGAAACATTGGACCGCCGAATGACATCAGGTTTCGGAGTGATCGGACACTGAAACGAATTCGGGGTCTCCAGCCCGCGACGGGATAAATCAGTGCTGTCGCGACGACCGAGACCATGAGATTCTGAGCCACGAGTGCCCACACCCCATACCCGAAAAGGGCCAGGACTACGCCGGCGGCCCCCCCCAACAGCGTTCCGAGGAAATTTACCTGCGCCAAGGAATCAAACCTAAGTCTTCTCCTGAGAATCGCCTGAGGAACAAGAGATAGAGAACGGAAGGCCATTCCGAGCGCCAGTACCCGCAATAGCGGAGTAAGGGAGGAAACACCATAGAAACTTGATACCCAAGGTGCACCGATAAACAGAGCCATCAACATCAGGACCGACAACAGGAGGTTGGAAAAGAAAGCTGTATCGTAGTCTATCAGTGCGATTTCTCGCCCTTGAATGATGGCTTCTCCCAGCCCGAGGCCGGTGAACATCTCACCATAGGCAACGAAAACCATTACCATTCCGACGACACCGAACTCGGAAGGAGTTAGTAGCCTGGCCAGCAGAACGCCAACCCCGAAAGAGGTGGCCCGCTGCGCGATGCGACCAAGGTAGTCCCAGGTGAAGGCTTGGAACGACTTCAGGTGAAGAGTTTTCACCTTTGAGCACTCATCAGCACCCTGGCCGGGTCCCTGCTGCTACCTCTCACGGGGACAACTGTCCAAAAGGGCACATACACCCCGAATCTCCTTTTCCGAAATCGATGTTCCGGTAGGCAACACCAGAATTCTTGAGGATACATGATCGGTCATTTTCAAACGTTCAGCCGACTCAGGGTACAGGGATCTGTATGGTTCCATTCGATGAACACCCGGAAAGAAGTACCTTCTGACAAGAACGTTGTTTTCGTGCATCCACTCAACCAGCCGATCTCTGGAAACACCGAAAACATCCCGGTCTACCATGACGACAACATATTGGAAGTTCTGCTTGTAATGTTGAGGATACGACAACATCGAGATACCAGCGATATTTTCGAGTTCTTCCCTGTAACACTCGTAGTTTCGCCGATTGACCCCAATAAAATCGTCCATAGATTCCAGATTCGTTAGACCCATTGCCGCGCAGACCTCCGGCATTTTTCCGTTGATGCCAGGGTGCACAACCGTGTCATAGCCATCAAATCCAAAATTCCTCATGTATCGTAATTTTTCCGCCAGCTCGTCGTCGTTTGTCGTGATCATCCCTCCCTCGAAAGAGTTCAAGAATTTGGTCGCGTGGAAACTAAAAACCTCGCAACGTCCAAAATTCCCAATCCTTCCGTCGGGACCCGAAACCCCAAAGGCATGTGCTGCGTCGTAGATAAGCTCCAGACCATGCGCCTCCGCGACCTCCCGGATCTCTCGCGTCTGGGCCGGGCGCCCCCAGAGATGCACCGGGACAATTCCCGAAGTCTCTCTTGTGATGAGCCTCCGAATCTTCTTTGGATCAATGAGGTGTGTTTCCGGATCGATGTCGCAGAAGACCGGCGTCAATCCCTGCCACCAGAGAGCATGAACGGTCGCAACGAAGGTAAAAGCCGGGACAATGACCTTTCCTTTCAGGCCAACAGCACGATATGCCAGTTCCAGAGCAACTGTTCCATTGCATGTAGATATACAGTTCCGAACACCCTGGAGTTCACACACTCTCTCTTCGAACTCATGGACCATAGGTCCATCGTTTGTCAGCCAATGGCTGTCGAGAATCCGATTGACCCTTTCGACAAAGACGTCACGATCACCGATGTTCGGCCTTCCGACATGTAAAGGCTCTTCAAATTTTACCGCTGTCCCAGCGGCTCGATGCCTTGTTTCCTTCACGACTCCCCCGCCTTCAAGCAAAGTCTGGAATTCAATTTCCCGGTGAAAACCACGCCCCCCCCCTCTGACACATTGCAGTTCCTATCTGGGCACAGCGGCCGTTTCGGTCATGAGCCCGCCGGTGTTTTTCCCGAGGGTGCCGAAATTCACACGGGTAAGCGCTCAACAGAATCTGTAGTCCATGGTGCGTGGAAGATACGTTTCGCCTAAACCCGTCCATATTTCTATATCGAAAAAGCAAAACACTGTGGACGAACAATTGTGTCTTGCCGCCGATCGAGGTAGTGACCAACCAACATTTCTCATCAACTCCCTTTTGCGACCAACATTGCACAAAGTGCTCCGAAATTCCTCCGCCTCCAAGCCCTAGAACTCGCGTCAAGTTCGCCTCCGTTTCTTAAGGGTCGAAAAAAATTCTTCATGTATCGCAGGTCGCTCCCCTCGCGGCAAAAGACTGCTGAGAGATGCCGGCTCATTGCCCCGGTGACATCCCTTTTCGTCCCTGTCGTCCAAAGACTTCAAGGCGGCATCGGCGAGCACCGAGCCTGTCGGAGCTGAAAACCTGATTTGCCGGACGACCCGATCCGTATTTCCGCTGTCACGAAAGGCGAAGAAAGTGGCCAAAACCACCTTAAACTTCTCTTCCGGCAGGACTCCGCTTCCGGCCTCCAGGTTCTTGATTGCCTGGACCAACTCAGGAAAAGTCCTGCTGATATTTGACGTGAAAAGCTCCTCGATATCGATCAGAAACCCCCTTTCCTCCTTCAGATAGTGGTCCAGATCATAGAGAAAAAGGAGGATCGGGGTCTCAGCATAGACGGCATCCAGGACAATGCTCGAATAGTCCGAAATAACCGCCGATGCCTCCCTAACAAGTATGCGAACATCAGAGATGACGTCTCCGCTGAGATCAACGATACTTCGCCTGCAAAAATAGTCTTCATATCCCTTCGGCTGCCGATATTCATGGTATCTCAACCCGAGAACCATACCGCGTTTCCTGAGGTACATGTCGATTGCATCCAGTTCCCTATCGGAAAAGTCGTAATAGCGTCCACCGACATTTGTTTCCCGGTAGGTGGGTGCGTAGAGGATCAGCTTGCGCCCCTGAAGGAGCCTGCGTAAGCTCGTGAGTTCGGAGACCAGAGAGATCGGGAGACGATTCTCCGGCATCAACAGAAAGTCATTACGGGGGACACCCGTAATCCAGAAATTCTCGTTGGGGGTTCTGGGAAATGCCCTTCTCATGTGTTTTCGATCGCACGCTGAAGATGTGACTATCCGATAGAATGGCATTTCCCGCAGTCCGCTTTCGGTCGCGATTCCTGAGTTTGGGTGAGAGATATCCTTGATTGGAACTCCATGCCAAAGATTCACAACAAGTCTTGACCCCAGGTTCCGTGGTTGAAACCGGGCCGATCGGAGATCGTTCCAGACTGAGTGTTGAACCAGAATGACACCGGCCCTCAACAGCCACACTACGGCCATCCAAGATCTCATGGGATAATAACGAACGTTGACACCTCCTGAGAAAACCTCGACGCCCCTTGTCAAAACGACTTTGGTGAGCTGCGGATCATCTTTGACGGATTCAAAAACAGCCAACATGTTGTCAGCGAAGATCCCAGGACCAACGAAATACACTGGAAAAACCCAGACAAACGGGCTTTTCTTGAAAAACATATCCACCAGCCCAAAACAATATGAGAGCCACCGGCTGAAACGCAGACGGAGCTTCAGACCAGGAGGTGCCATTGAAGTCACTCCCCCGAACGGAGTCTTTCCAGAGTCTCGTTGACCAGGGTTGAGGACGTTCCCTTCGTGTAGGGGAAATAAATGATGCGGACTCCTACTTCCCCAAAGGCCTCCTCATAATCCCGCCATTTGGGGGTTTCATACCAGTCCCCTCCGACGAACATGATGTCGAACTTGAGTTTTTTCCACATCTCGAACTTGTCCATATTTTCTTGAGGAATCACTGAGTCAACAAAACGAATCGCACGGACAATCTCCATCCTCTCTGCGTGCGGGATCACAGCCTTCTTGTTCTTGTAGGCAACCAGGGAGTCCGTCGTGACACCGACAACTAACTTGTCGCACATGCCGCGGGCATTCCTCAACAGATTCAAGTGACCGATATGAAAAAGGTCAAAGACCCCTGTCGTATAACCTATGATCATGCTCAACCTCCTCGATTAGGCCCGCGAAAAAAAACTCGGGTCGGCAGGCTGGACTCGCGAAGCTTGCCCCGTGCTCTCGTTTGTCCACCGATAAATCCGGTCTTTTAGGTATGCCTTATTGAACAATTCAAGAGAGACAAGGAACCAGAGTGTCTTCGCATTCGAAAAGCCCTGTTCACTCTGGGTCAGACAGTCTTCGATAGCGGATGAATTTAACACTGAACCTTTCAGCCCCCCAGGGTCCAGGAGAATATTCCGGGCAAATTGCATATGCTCAGAACGAAACCAGCTACTGAGTGGTACCGGGAAGCCCAACTTCCTCCGTTGGACAATCTCTTCTGGCAGGAGCTGCCCGAAAGCCCGACGGAGGATATATTTCGGCTGATCGAGACGTTCTGAAATAATATCACTCAACATTAGTTTTCCTTTGGCTTTCTCGGCGGGGCTTCTCCACCGCAGAAGAAGATCTCTCGGAATTCCAAAGGCGAACTCGGCCAGACGATGGTCAAGAAAGGGCACCCTTCCCTCCACGGACGCCTGCATGGTCGTAAAATCGAGTCTCGCGAGCAGGCCGGGGAGGTGGAGCCGAACAAATGAATACATGATCCGGTTTGTATAAGAATCTTTCGAAAGTCTGCTGAACAACTCTTCGAATACGCTGGTCGACCGCTCCTCCAACGACCTGATATCGATCGAAGGACTGAAGAGCCCTTCCTTTTTTTCAAGGGACACATATCGGTACTGGTAGAGAAAATGCTCGAGCTCCGTTTGAAAGTCGGCCCTCCTGTAACGATCAAAAAACGCAGCGGCAAAGGTGCTCTTCTCGTCTGAAGTCCAATTGCTCTCTTGAAGTGCGATCTTCCGCTCAAGATCATACGGGGACCTGAAGATCCTCCCGTATCCTCCGAATAGTTCGTCTGCGCCCTCACCGGACAACACGACCGTAACATGTTTCTTAAGGTCCCTGGACATGGCATGAAGAGGGACCTCATTGGGGACCGAAAGGGGTGCATCCCTGAGGCGAGAAAGATCGCTCATAGTATCCAAATACTCTGAGGCCGAAAACAGTATCTCATGATGTTTCGCCCCAATACTGTCAGCGACAAGACGAGCATATTTGAACTCGTTGTGCCCGTCCTCCTCGAAACCGATGCTGAAAGTCTCAAGAGGATGCTTGGATTGGCCTGCCATGAGAACACTGGTAATACTGGAGTCCAGCCCTCCCGAGAGGAATGCTCCCACCGGAACATCCGATATCATGCGGTATCCGACCGATGAGGCCATCAGCTCTTGCAAAGTGTCGAGATAATATTCCTCTCCTCTGTCTTCCTGTTGCGCCTCGAAGAAAGGTGCTGGATCCCAGTATTCGACGAATCGTATTCGGTCATCCCTGACTTCGGCGAAGTGTGCAGCCGGAAGGCTCGAAGTCCCTTCAAAAAAGGTGTTTCCCGCTACCGGGTAACGGTAGGACAAATAGGATGAGACGGCTTCCAAATCGAGTCTTCGGGGCGTATCCTGCAGGGCAAGGATCGACTTGATCTCGGACGCAAAAATCAATGTGTCGCGTTCCACACGATGAAACAGCGGCTTGATCCCAAAACGATCCCTGGCAATGATCAGTCTTCGCCGAAGTCCATCCCAAAAAGCAAAGGCAAACATTCCGTTGAGAAAGGAAAGGGCTTCGACATCCCATTCGATCAGCGCGTTCAGAAGGACCTCGGAATCCCCTCGTGTTCTGAAACGATGGCCTTTTCCCTCAAGGTCTTTCCTAAGCTCGCGGAAATTATAAATCTCGCCGTTAAAAACAAGAACAAAGCGACCATCCCGGGACAGCATCGGTTGACGGGCTCGCGAGTCCGGATCGATCACGATGAGCCGCCTGTGGCCCAGAATGGCCGTTCGGCCTTCGAAGATGCCTGCATCGTCCGGCCCACGTTTCGAAAGCAATGAAAGGGCATAACGAAAGCGCACGGAGTCCCACTCTGTTTCTCCTCTGAGAGAAACCTGGCCTACCACACCACACACGACTCACCACCAGTTTTTCGAAGCTCGACCACTAACCGGGACATCATTCGAGGTCCTCCAAAACCAAAACAACTTGTGCTGACAACCGTCCACCCATAGACCCCCGGATAGCTCCTTGACGCCATAATCGCGGCACGATTTCCCAAACGCATCGCTTGCATGGATACCCCCACCAAGACACCGGGCGTCAGCGGCCCATTCTATCAGAAGGCGAGAGCTTATGGCCCGTTAACGCGCTCCCCTGTTTTCCTTTCCTCCCAGGTCAGCGCGGACACCTCGAGACTCCGCTTTCTTGACAAATCAGAGCATCCCCCGAAGGTCACAGGACTGATGGGCCGCGAGGCATCCCTCCTCAAAGCTGCCAACGGGGGCCAAAGGAGAGACAGGAGTACTCGGGTTCTCAGCAGATCGCCCCGGCAGCGTGCAGCGAAGATCGGGAAAGAGATTTCGGGTGGGACTGCAACGCCGACACTGCATCGGGAGCAAACACTGGGATTCCTCTCGCCCGGGCTACACCTGCGCGCTCTGAGAATGAGTCATCAATAAAGATGGCCGGCTCGCCTTCCGGAATATAGTCGGCCTTGGACCGCCCCTCCTGAACGTGAATTATCGAGTCAAACCACGTCCGGATGCCATAGTTCAGCAGCTCGCTTTCAAGATCGCCCCGGTGACATGAGAGAATGTGAAGTCTCTTTCCTGCATTTCCTGCAGCCACGAGAAAACTGATGAGCTCCGGATCCAAGCCCCCGTCCCGAACCAGGCAGTCATCATAGTCGATATAGACATCGCTGTAATCCAGTTGGAGTGCAAAGCCGCAATCCAATGCTCGATCCATGATTGCAGGAGGGCCGTTATCCAGAATTTCACAGACAATACCTTTCGCACGATAATAGGCCAGCAGCGGGAGGTTAACTCCACAGATTCTGTGAAGGGCCATGGACCCTGCAACCCTCGGCGCAACTTCGAGCAGAACCGGATTCCCGTCCACGGCTTGTTTGACCTGGAAGAACCAACATCCATTCGGCCTGATGGCCGTGTTAATAGCTTCCGCCTGAGGTCGGAACGCATCTCCGGGCACCCGATGGGTGCGCACGGCAATACCCATCCGAATCCTGTCTCTCGACCTTGCACCGCAAAAACGCAAGTTTCCCGAAGCATCACTGAAACAATCCACGGTAAATTCCTCGCCGGGAAGATATTCGAGAATGAGTAAATCTGAATTTCGTTCCAGGTAAAAATCAAGTTCCTTGAAACTCCGGGCAATGTGTACCCCACGTGATCCCTGGCCCTTATCCGGCTTGAGGAAAAGCGGAAAATCCGAGTCCGAGATTTGCTTTCGGTTGAAAATCCGAGGTGTCCGAACGACTCCGGACAGAGTTCGGTAGGTGAGACTCTTGGACCGACAGATTCGAATGACCTCTGCCGAAGAGCCAATGAGGACAAACTGTGTCCCTTCAAGCAATCGGCTCAAGACCAACATCACTTCATCATGAGCGGGAAAGACATAGTCCACATTTCTCTTTCTGCATGTCTCTATAAAACGCTCTCCGAAGCGCTTATCAGACACAAATGGCAGGTCTCCGACGTAGTTTTCATACACTTGAGCGCCGTGGTCGTCGATGGACGAGGCGCCAATGAGGCAAACGCCCTTCACACCTCTGAATGCTCTTTGAATCTCCAGGCCTACTTCAGAACCACAGGGAAACACGAGAATTCGATCAGCCAAGATGAACCTCCGACTTCGAGGGTCCGGGATATGGATTCCGGCTTCTGGAGGGATTGCTGACTAAAAGTTTCGATCGGGAGAAAGAGAAAAAGGATGCCATCCTCATTAGAATCAATCCTAATTCTGCTTGAACCAGCCCTTCCAGAGAACCTGGCTTAGCCAAACCGGTTTCCTCAACACCTCAATGGTAGCATGTCGACGCTGGGAAACACGGATCAGCGCAAGGCTCTTAACGACCAGATTCACAGTTTTCCTTCGGGAGCCTATCGATTGCAGGATCGTGAAGTTCTATCCTCAACATCCGCCAACAGCGATCCAAACACCAACGATCCTATACCGGGGGCTGGATGTATGCCTCGTCGAAGAGTTCCCCGATTCGCTCCGGTGAAAAAGTCCGCTCTGCGTATTCTCTCGTACTGCGGGTGCTGAAGCTGAAATCGCCGTCGACCAGGCGGCGGACAGCACGAGCGAGAGCCTCTTCGTCCCCTGGTGGGATGAGAATACCCCGATCGGCCGTGAGCAGTTCCGGGATTCCGCCGATCCGGGGAGCGATGACCGGCAGGCCGCAGGCGAAGGCCTCGGCGATGACGCAGGGCGAGTTTTCGAAGGCCGAAAAGAGCACCAGAGCGTCGGAGTCACGCAAGCTCTCGGCAACTGTCGCCTCATCCTGCTGCCCATGGAAGATGATCTTCTCACCCAACAGGCCCGGGGGACCCACCTCGGCTTCAGCGGCGCGGCGCTCCGGACCCTCTCCGACAATGTTGAACTCGATATCCATTCCATCAGCGATGAGGCGGCTGATCGTACGGATAATCATCGGCACCCTCTTTTCCGGGCGGAGGGAGGCGACAACACTCAGCCGGAACGGCCCGGGACAGCGCCTTTCAGCGGGTCTGAACCGCTCGGTATCAACGACGTTCGGTATGAGGAGGTAGCGACCATTGAAACCGCAATCCTCCATGGCATGCCTGTGGTAGTTGGAGACTGTGGAGACGAAACGGGCCCTTCGGACGAGTATCGAGGTGTAGACGCGCCGAAGCAGGCCAAGCCGGACGCCGCTCTCCGGCATATAACCCGACCAGTGTTCCGTGATTCCAAAAGGTACAGTGGGAAGATTGAGGGCTGCAGCCAGCACGACGCCGACAGAGGGAACAACCTGGTAGTGGAGAAAATCAAATCTCCCCACCTGCCGGGCCAGCTCCCTGAGACCGCTCCGGGTGGCGCGGTAATAGGCGAGCAGGCTGGCCGCAGTACCCCCCTCTGCCGAGGAGCGTCCACGGAGCTCGACATGGAGTTCCCGCAGCTTTCCATGCCGAGCCCACCGGAGTTCGGGCCTGAGCGGCCCATCGGCACGAAGCGTGGGATGAAGTACAACGACATCATGCTTCCGAGCCACCGCCTCCGCATGACGCCGAATGAACACACCGTGAATGGGATGTTCTTCATCCGGATACCAGCAACCTGCTACAAAGAGAATGCGGAGCCGGGTGGATGTACTCATGAGACTTTCTCCAGTGCAGCCTGCGCGACCTCGCGAAAGGCTCGGGAAACGCCGCCGACACCGAGTTTGACGCCTCCGAAGTACCGGGCCACCATCACGACCCCGAGAAGCTCCCTGCGACGCAGAAGTTCGAGCATCCCCAGTCCGGGTCGTCCGACTTCCCCGTCATCCCGCATCTGCTCCTCGACCTTTCCGGAAGCGGCTTCGACCCGCGATGCCCAGCAGATGTGCCGTGCCTTGCGATGCTTCGTGCGGAAAGCCTTCAAGGCGGCCTCCACCTGATCCGGATGGCCGGTCAGACTTACCCGGGCCGCAAATTTCGAACGCTTGACCGTCAATCGGGCTTCGGCCTGAGCGGGGGTGGTGCCATCCATCTTCAGAATATTCCGTGCAGCCGCGTCGCTCTCACCCTTCGTAAACCGCGTCGACGATGCCGACGATCAGAGTACGAACAGGGGCATTCTCAGCCCCAAGGACCTGCCGGGCTGAGTTTCCCTCGTCAAGCAGCAGGACCCTGTCTCCCGCCCCGGCATCGACGGCATTGACGGCGATAATCGCTTCGCCTGTCGCCTTCCCCGCAGGGTCTTCGAGCTGGACCATCAGCAGACGCCTTCCGTCCAGAAAGGGATGCTGGATCGAGGAGACGACCGTGCCGCAGACCCTTCCGATCTTCATTCCACGGCCTCCCCCGTGCTCCAGTGCAACTCGTCGACAATCCCGACAATGGCGTGGTCCACCGGTACGAATGTCTCTTCCATCGCCAGGGCGGCCTCGCGGCTCGCGACGAAGTAGATGAGA
The DNA here is from genome assembly GCA_024763555.1 of Thermoanaerobaculales bacterium. Classification (GTDB taxonomy): domain Bacteria; phylum Acidobacteriota; class Thermoanaerobaculia; order Thermoanaerobaculales; family Sulfomarinibacteraceae; genus JANTFG01. The sequence continues at coordinate 20,337 of JANTFG010000006.1, read as the reverse complement.
TCCTCCGGAGCCGCCATCTTCAGGGCATCGGCGGCCACGATCATCCCACCCTTCGGCTTGAGTTCCCGATTCAGGGGCTGGACGATGAGCAGGCGGACGCCCTCCAGGCCTTCAGCCACCATCGTGGCCACCACTGTGCCTTTGATCCTTCCGAGATGCATCTCAGCCTCCCGATCCCACCAGGCGGGACGCAAAATCGATTCCCCGTCCCAGATTCGCCAGCATGTCCTCGTGAATCTGGGGGATGACCACGCGGGCGACGAGGGTCTCCGGATCGGAAAGTCCTGCAACGCCCAGATCGACGGCTTCTTCAACGTCGGAGAGCAAACCACTGAAGGTACAGAAGGCCTTCCCGCCCAACCCGTCAGCCAGCCGAAGCTCCTGCAGGTTGACCTCTGCTCCCTTGAGCCCCCGATCGGCCACCCCGAGGATGGAGGCGGCTGAGCGTGTCTCGACGACACCGAGCGCTTCACCGAGGCGCGTGCTGAGGCCGCCGGCGAGAAGACGTGCCAGCTCGGGATGAACCCCGGGGAGATAGATCAGGTCCATCGGCGTGCCGGTGCTCAAACCGGCATCCAGACTCTCCTCGACCGAGGCGACATCACCGGCCACCAGCACGAGGTACTTCCCCGGATGGACGGTGCCTGCGAAGATCGTCCGGACCGGCGCCCGCTTGACCATGGCGTCGCCGGCGGCGATGCCGAGGGCGATGGAATCGAATTCCAGCAGGGCCAGAGCCGGAAGCAGGGCCCTCATACGATGCGCAGCCCTCCGGCAATGGTCATCCGGCGCTCGCGGGAGAAACTCCGCGGCCGCGTCAGACCCTCTCCGGTTGGGGTGGCGATGGAGAAGGAACTGAAGCCCTCGCCGCCGTCCCCGAGACCGGCCACGTTGGCCGCGTTGGCGACAAAAATGCTGCAGTCGGCTCGGCGGGCCATCCGTGTGATGGCATCGACATCCCGCGAAAAGATCGAGGCCGTGTGACTGCGGCCCTGCTCGGCCCGTACGGCGAAATCGATGGCCTCATCAACGTGGCGAACCCGAACGACAGGGAAGACCGGCATCATCTGCTCGGTCCACACCAGGGGATGCTCGATGGGAACCTCGGCCACGGCAAGGCGGATTTCTTCTCCGACCGAAACCCCGACGGACGAGAGTATGACCCGGGCATCCTTCCCGATGAACTCGGAATTGAGCCTGCCGGGCGATCCGGGGGCGCCCATCTCCCGGAAGATCTTCTTCTCAAGGGCCTTGAGTTCATAACGGGAGAGGAGGTATGCCCCGGCTTTCTCCATCGCCCGAAGCAGCTCATCGGCCACCGACTCGACGACGAAGGCCTCTTTCTCGTCGACGCAGATCAGATTGTTGTCGAAGGAGGCGCCCCGGACGATTTCGCGTCCGGCCAGCTCAAAATCCGCCGTCTGGTCGATGACGACCGGAGGATTTCCGGGACCGGCCAGAATGGAGCGCTTCCGGGTCTTCCGGGCCTCCTCGACGACGCCTGGGCCGCCGGTGATGACCAGAATCCGGGTGTGAGGGTGACGCATCAGTTCCTGGGCGCTGGCGATGGTCGGCTCGGGAATCGCTGTGACCAGCTCCCCTGGGCCCCCTGCCTCCACAATGGCCCCGTTGATCCAGCGGATGGTCTGGACGGAAATCTCCTTCGCATTGGGGTGGGCGTTGAAAACGATGCCGTTCCCGGCAGAAATTGCCGCAATGCTGTTGTTGATGATCGTGGAGGTTGGATTCGTCGTCGGAGCGATGGCGCCGATGACCCCGAAGGGGGCATATTCCGTAATTGTCAGCCCTTCGTCGCCGGTCCAGACCTGGGGTTCGAGATCTTCGGGACCCGGGGTCTTCTCGATGACAAGCGAGTTCTTTTTCTCCTTGTCGTCCCTCCGGCCGATTCCGGTCTCCTCGACCGCCCGCCGGGACATCTCGGCAATATGGGTCCTCATGACCCTGCGGATATTCTCGACAATTTCCCGACGCTTCTCCAGACCCAGGTCCCTGAATTCGAGTTGTGAGAGGCGGGCCGCCTCAACGGCCTCGTCAATGCTCGAAAAAACTCCTCCGCCGGCGGCAGTACTGCCGCTCGTCTTCGGGCTCGGAACCGTTTCAAGGCGACCGACCTTTCGGCGGACGCGCTCGATGACGGCACGAATCTCCTCATCCTCCAGTCGCAACATCATTCCAACCTTTCAAACAAGGGAGGGCAGGTTCAGCTGGCCCAGGGGCCACCTGCCGGCGTCTTGCGATATTTCTGCGCACCCTCGATTTCCCAGCTGTCGACAATGGCCATGACAACGGCGTCACAGGGTCGATCACGGGTCATCTCGGTCTGTCGCGCGGAAGAGCCCGAGGCCCAGAGGACGACATCGCCGACGCCCGCACCAACCGCATCAGCCGCAACCACGTGAGCGCCGGTTTCCCTGCCCTCGACATCGAGCTGTCGGAGAATCAGCAGTTTGAAACCCTCGAGGCTGACGTCCTTCTGGGAAGCCACCAGGGTTCCGGTGACACGCCCGATCAGCATCAGCCTTTACTGCCCCGCCGCGAGGCCCCGGCCTTCTCTCCCCTGCCGAGGGGAAGGACCTGGTCGATATTGGTGTGCGGACGCGCAATGACATGGGTCGAGACAACTTCTCCGACGTTCTGGGCCGAGCGGACGCCCGCCTCGATGGCCGCCTTGACCGCCGCCACGTCGCCGCGGACGATCGAGGTGACATAGCCGCCTCCAGTCTTCTCGTAGCCGACGAGTTCCACCTTGGCCGCCTTGACCATGGCGTCGGAAGCCTCAACCATTGCAGCAAATCCACGTGTTTCAATCATTCCAAGTGCTTCAGCCATTTAAGAACCTCCCCGGATGCAACTTCTTCGAAAGGCATCCAATCAGTCTACTTTTTCTCAACCCTGCCTTCAATCGCCTCGATGGCGGCCACGGCGGCTCGCCAGGCGACATCAATATCCTTCTCTTCTCCTCCAAGATAGATCCGGCCCATCGAACCGAAGGCCCGAACCTCCAGGACGTTGATTTCCGCGGCCTTCTCCGCCTCATTTGCTGCCAGAGCGGCATAGGCGGCCGGCTCGACCTCCATTACATACAGAGTCTGGCCGGGAATAATCATGTGTCCGTGGCGCATCCTGTTAATCAGCTGAACCTGATGGTCATCAAGGTGCCGAATAACCTGGGAGGAGAGAATCTTCGGTTTGTGCCGATCCGCCTCGCTCAAGCCCAACTCGTCGAGGACGGCAGCTCCGGCGGCGCGGGTCTCCGCCTGGGAATCCGAGTGGACCTCGAGCAATCCGTAGTAGCGCTCGACGATTTGCATTCCCGGTCGAACCCGGGTGGCCTTGAGTGCAACGTCGGTCAGACGATTGATCTCAATGCCGGGAGAAATCTCGACAAAGAGACAGGCATCCCCCGCCAGGGGCAGGAAACCCTGCGCCACTGTCCCGAGAAAAGCCGCATACTGCGGCTGCAGAGAATCCAGAAAAACAAAAGAACGAAGATCAATATGCTGCATCAGCCTCTCCTTCCGTACCGCTGACGATTCGAACGCCGGCCGAGGCGCCGATTCTGCTGGCGCCGGCCGTGATCATCTGTCGGACCTCTTCCGCCGAGTGAATCCCCCCAGCGGCCTTGACACCCATCTTTTCACCGACGACCTCCCTCATCAGGGCGACGTCGAAAACCGTTGCTCCGCCCGGCCCGAAACCCGTCGAGGTCTTGACGAAATGCGCCTTCGCCTCTTTGGCCAGTCGACAGGCGATGACCTTTTCTTCGTCCGTCAGGTAGGCCGCCTCGATAATGACTTTGTTCAATGCTCCGACTTCGCGACAGGCATCCGAGACGCCGGCGATATCCTTCTGCACGAGATCGAGTTCTCCACCCTTGAGGGCGCCGATATTGATAACCATGTCGATTTCGCGGGCGCCGTCCCTCAGTGCCTGTCGTGTCTCCATGGCTTTGATTTGGGGTGTGTTGGCGCCCAGGGGAAAGCCAACGACGGAGGCTACACGGACCGGTGTGCCCCGAAGCCGTCTGGCCGCCCGGGAAACCCATGCGGGATTGATACATACCGCCGCAAAATGATACTTCAGGGCCTCGTCGCAGAGGGTGTCGATTTCGGCCGGTGTGGCCGTGGGTTTCAGCATGGTGTGGTCAATGTACTGACCAAGAGCCTCCGGAACGTCCTCTCCCCGCCCGCTGTAACCCAGTCTGGCGGCACCGGACTCCACTGCCCGGCCGGCATGTTCCAGATCCTGGTGTTCTCCGGCCAGAACGGCCAGCACCTCACGCGTGACGATCTCGATCAGTTCTTCACGTTCGATCATCTGCTCTTCTCCACTCGAAGATAGCGGCTCTCGATTTCGGAAATCTGTGCGACTCTCCGGGCATGCCGTCCTTCGCCCCATGGTGTATCCAGCCAGGTGTCGACGATCTGCAGCGCCAGGGCCGCTCCGACCATTCCGGCCCCGAGACTCAAAACATTGGCGTGGTTGTGTTCGCGGCTATTTTTCGCCATCGCGAGGTTATAACAGAGGGCCGCGCGGACGCCGGGAAGTTTGTTGGCCACCATGGCTGAGCCGATTCCGGCTCCATCGATGATGATGGCTTCCGAACATTCGCCGGAGGCCACCTTCCGGGCGGCCATGTGGGCGTATTCCGGGTAATCCACCGACGTGGTCGATGAACAGCCGCAATCGAAGACACCATGACCTGCCAATTTCAGATGTTCGATAATCTTCATTTTCAGCTCGAAGCCGCCATGGTCGGAAGCGAGGGCTATCAAGCCCCCCTTCTCTCCGGCTCTCTCGTCCACGATCCGCGTTACGAGACGTCGAACCTCTGCCTCAAGGCTCATCGAGACCCTCCAGACGGAAGATCATACCCTGAATCTGCTCGGGAGGCTATGGCCTCTCCTGGGGCGGATGACGACGGCGTCTCCCATGCAGTTCTTCTTCTTTGAACATGAACTTGATCGAATGCTTGAAAAGCAGGAGGTTTGGAGCGTTCTTCCTGTTGAGTTTGATGCAGGACTTGTCGTACCACTCGATCCAACCCGAAAGCTCGGTTCCGTCGTTGAGTACGACGATCATCGGTGTCTTGTTCTGCATCTGTTTGAGGTAATAGAAGTTTTCGGCGTTCGTCTGTTCTGCGGGAACCTGCTTTCGACGTCCTGTCGAGCGGGTCGGAAAGCGATCCGCCATCTGATTCATCGAAGGCCGGATGAGTTTTCTCTCTGACATGTGTTTCTCCACGGCCGCCCAAAGCGCATCTAATCTCAGAGCCTTGTGGTGACGTTATCTAAAAAAAGTGTAGCACCTTCTTTTCAAAACCGCCACCGCCAAATATCCTTCAACCTAATCTGAGTGATGCTGGCGGATGAGATGTGCCAAGTCCTTGAGGCTCTGGTGCTTGCAAAAAACGCAGGAATACTGGTGGTATGTCGAGGTCTTTTTGCAGGTGGCCAGAGTCCAAGGAATTGGTGCAGATCGCCGGTGAGAATCGCCCAGATTAGGTTCACGAGAGCCTACGTGTGAAAGGGAGAAAGGGTTGACCCTCTTTCATGAGCCTTGTTTCTGCCGTCTCCGTTTCTTGAGTTCGGGGTACTGCTCGACCTCGTGTGCCAGACAGCACATCAATCGTCCGCACATTCCGGAAATCTTGGCCGGGTTGAGGCTGAGATTCTGGCGTTTCACCATCCGAACCGTGACCGAGTGAAAACGATCCATGAAACCGGAGCAGCAGAGTTCCCGCCCGCAGGGTCCGAGCGCCCCGACGACCTTGGCGCCATCGCGGACTCCAAGGGGCCTCATCTCGATTCGCTTTTGATAGCGCCGGTTGAGATCCTTCAGGAGAGGCCGGAAGTCCACCCTGTGCTCGGCCGTGAAATACACCAGAATGGGCTCCCCGGCCAGGGGAAAACTGACCCGAACCGGCTGCATCTCGAGGTCAAGCTCATGGGCCTGGCGACGGATGTACTTCCTGATGTTAAGTGCAACCTCTTCAAGGTCCGCCGCCATGTCGATCTCGGCCTGCTCCGCAAGACGGGTAATTCGAGCCGGCCTCCGGGCCGGCCGCCTGAGTACCGGCGGCAGAAAACGACTGACCCGGCCGAGAAACTCTCCATCATGGGTTTCCACGACGACCAGATCCTGATGGCGACAGATCATCGATCCGGTCTTACAGATGATCGGCTGCTCCTCAGGAAGGAGAAAAACGCGTACCAGATCCTCGAAGAGAATCGGAATGGGCTCGGTTGAAAGCGGACAGGGCATCAAACCTCCAATAGTAAAACTCAGCTGTCTCTCGGGTCTCCTGATGTCATGATCCAGGAATCTCGTCATCCCGAGCCTCGAGGGTACGGGCCGCTTCCTCCCGAAGATTTCCGAGCTTTTGGGCGATCTCGGGTCTCGAGGAGGCCAGAATCTGGGCAGCGAAGACTGCGGCATTCACTGCACCGGCCTTACCGACGGCGAAAGTCGCCACGGGAATTCCCGAGGGCATCTGGACCGTCGAGAGCAGGGCGTCAACCCCATCGAGCACGCCTCCGGGCAGGGGGACGCCCAGAACGGGGCGAAGGGTATGAGCGGCAACGGCTCCGGCAAGGTGGGCGGCCATTCCCGCAGCACAGATAAAGACCTCCACACCCGCCTCTTCGGCGGCACGGATCAGCCCCACGGTTCGCTCAGGAGTCCGGTGGGCCGAAGCCAGGTGGAGTCGATGTTTCAGACCCAGCTCACCAAGCATCATCCGCATGCGCTCGAGCTGCGGCAGATCGGAGGGAGATCCGGCCAGAACCAGGACATCAATTTTTTCTGGGAACTCAGGGATCATTCGATTGCTCCGCCTGAAGGAGAGCCAGGGAATCCGCCCCGATGTCTCTCCGGAAGTGCATTCCCTCGAAACGGACCTTCGCGATGCCGGCATAGGCGTTTTCCAGGGCTGCTTCAAGACTCGGTCCTCGTCCGCAGACGGAAAGCACCCGACCCCCGGATGTCTTCAGGACGCCATCCACCATTCTCGTGCCGGCCTGATAGATCGTGACGCCCGGAAGATCAAGCGCATCCGCGGTACCGCGGATTTCGAAGCCCTTTTTCGGCGACCTGGGATAGCCCGCGGAGGCCGCGACGACACAGGCGACAATTTCCCGACGCCATGAAATTCCCGAAGGATCCAGCTGCCCGTCGGCGGCACTCTTGAGCAGGCTGAAAAGGGAACCGTCGAGCCGAAGCAGGACCGACTGCGTTTCCGGATCACCGAAACGACAGTTGAACTCCAGGACCTTAAAACCTTCGCCAGAGAGCATCAGACCTGCGTAGAGGATACCGCGGTATTCGCGGCCCTCCGCCGCCATCCCATCGATCGTCGGTTGAATCACCTTCTCCATGATGTCCCGGCCGATCCCCCGAGGCAGTCCGAAAACCGGAGAATGCGAGCCCATGCCGCCGGTATTGGGGCCTTCGTCCTGATCGTTCAGCCGCTTATAGTCATGTGCGGAAGCCAGGGGAAAGGCTCTTTTTCCATCACAAACGGCCATGAAGGAAAGCTCGGTGCCCTCAAGGAACTCCTCGACGAGGATCTGATCCGAGGCATCTCCGAAGTTTCTCTTCACAAAGAAAATATCAACTGCATGCTCCAGATCTTCTCTTGAGTGGAGGATCAGGACGCCCTTTCCAGCTGCCAGGCCGTCGGCCTTCAGAACGACAGGAAAACCGAAGTCTTCAACAACGCGGCGCAACGCGCTCTCTTCACGAACGACCTCGGCTTTTGCCGTCGGGATCTGGTGTCTCTGACAGAATTCCTTTGCGAAGACCTTGGAACTCTCCAGTTCCGCTGCCGCGCGGGTCGGGCCGAAAACCCGCAGGCCACCGTTATTGAATTCATCGACAATCCCGAGACTCAGCGGTAACTCCGGGCCGACGATCGTCAGATCGATCTGGAGATCCGAAGCGGCCTCGGCCAATCCGGGTAGATCGTCGACAGGCAGCGGAAGGCAATCCGCCGCCATCGCGATCCCGGGATTTCCCGGCGAGCAGAAGACATCGCTGACTTCCGGTGATCGCCTGAGGGCATGGACAATGGCGTGTTCCCGTGCGCCTGAGCCGATCACCAGGACTCTCATGACCCGCCTCCGCCGGCCTGGAGAATGCTGAGACAGGCCGTCATGACGATATCGGCCGCGGAACAGCCCCGACTGAGGTCGTTTGCCGGTTTTGCAAGACCCTGCATCAACGGCCCAAGCGCGTGGGCGCCCCCGAGGCGTTCGACCGCCTTGTAGCAGATGTTCCCGGCATTCAGATCCGGGAAGATAAGGACGTTGGCCCTGCCGGCGACCTTCGAAGCGGGCGCTTTCTTCGCCCCGATTCTCTCCACTAAGGCCGCATCAAACTGCATCTCGCCGTCGAATGAAAAATCGACGCCGCGCCGCCCGAGTTCTTCAACTGCGGCACGGACCTTTTCGACCATCGGATGATCTGCGCTGCCCATCGTGGAGAAGGAGAGCATCGCCACCCGGGGCTCGGCTCCGACGATTGAGGAGAAGGTTGAGGCCGCCGATATCGCGATATCTGCGAGTTGGCCGGGGTCGGGATCAGGAAGCACGGCACAGTCGGAAAAGACCATGATGCCTTCTTCACCCCATTGAGCCTCAGGATGCACCATGATGAACGCTGAAGACACCGTCTTGAGTCCCGGCGTGACGCCGATGGAATGAAGGGCAGCCCGAACTGTGTCGGCGGTTGTCCGAACGGCGCCCCCGATCGAGGCATCGGCCATCCCCGCCGCGACCATCAGGGAAACGAAGTAGAGGGGATCCGAGAGCGCGTCCAGGGCCTGTTCCCGGCTCATACCCTTCTTCTTGCGCCGTTCGTAGAGGATGTTCGCAAGCTCATCCCGCCGACGATCCTGAGCGGGATCAATGACCTCGACTCCCAGTCCTTCAAGTTCATCGTGTTCGGTCTTCCGACCGGAGGCCGGGCAGACGATGCTGAGTTCGCAAAGTTTGCGTTGGCGCAATTCCCGACTCGCCTCAATGACCCTGGGGTCATCGCCCTCGGCCAGAGCCACACGTCCACCACGAGCCGCGGCTCGACCGGCGATCTCATCAAGAAAAGACATCTCAACCTCCATCGATGGACCTGAGTGCAGATCGCTCCATCAGGTCATCACGGGACTCGCAGCTCATTGTACCCGAATTTGGGAGAGGGCGTCTCGAAATCAGTGAAAGGAGGAGGCTGTTCGGCTGGTGCATCTCATCCGAAACCGGCGCCAGCTCGATGCCCTAGCCTTCGTTCAGGGCCATCGGGCCGACGGTTGTCCACTCGATCTCGGTCAGCAATCGGATCTTCTCCAGCTCCTGGTTGATTTCATCGGGTTCCGCGCCCATGATCCGCATCTCCTGCTGGGTCGGGGCCCGCCATTCAGCAGCCCCGGCCGCGATCTCGGAGCAGAGTCGGGCTCGACCGATAATGCCGCTGACCCGTCGGGTTTCCTCGAGGACTACCTCTCGACGAAGAGCAGGCAGGGTCTCTTCATCAACCGGCGCTGCGAGGGCCTCCATCTTCTCGCGGATCCTTTGCTCAAGCTCAGCCCCCGGTCCATCGGCTTCCACGACCAACACGAGAAAACTCCTGCCCGGGATCAGCGGCTCAAGAACCCTGACCCTGGCCTCGGGCCAAATCTCAGCCGACCGTTTTTTAAACAGCGTCCTGATGAACTGCGGCACAGGCCAGCCTGCCTCCAGAGGTATTGCTGCTGCTACTGCGCTCGTCGAGCCGGAAGCCGCCTCCCGGTGACGGAAGGCGCTCTCGATCGTCGTGCTGAGGAGCTGATCTGGTGCTTTCTCCCCGCCAACGCCGAATTTCTGCAGAGCTTCGATCGCCGTTTCAGCATCCGGCGCCAGAGCACCGAGTGCGATATTACCCGGAGCGAGAATGTCAGCAGCAGAGAGATCTTCACCGCTGTTGAGCCCCAGAATTCTCCCCAGCAGCTGAAGACTCCGGTCCCTGGATTCGAGGCTCCCTGCAATCGGGTTTGTATCCGAGGCCACTTCGGACAGGGCCCTTTGGAGAGCTTCGCAGAGCAGGGCAAAATTATCGGCCTCCGCCACCAGCTCCAGGCGTGGGGGATCCGTTTGAACCTCAACCGACGGCAGTGGGAGGCCCCCGGAGCGCAAAGCCCCTCCGACCCGCGCCAGGACCACTGCTTCGGCATCACCGCCGATGCCCGAAAGGAGAATGGGCCGAAGGACCAGTGCCGACAGACCAACCTGGGGTCGTTCGAGTACCGCGACCGAGACATTGTTGTCCAGTGTCTCCACGAGAGGGCCCGGTGCAAAGCGGGGCTGGAAAATCCGGGGCGGAAGACGGATGATCGCCCTTCCCGGATGGACTCTCAACCAACTCTGCATTGCCTCCAGGATGAGGGGGAGATCGACGGACTTCAGGCCGAAAAGGTATTCGCGGACGGCGTCGGCGCCGCCTTCCTCCCACCTCCGCAGGATCTCTCGCCCCGCCGATTCAGGCGCCTCCAGGTGCGCCATTCTGGCGACCTGAAGGCGATGAGCTTCGGCGGCGACGGCCTCGGCCCGAATACTGGGGTCGGCTGCCAGCCTTGTCAGCGCCAGTCGCAGAGCGGAGAGTCGGACTTCGGCGGATTCTCCGTCAACCTCAAGTTCCAGCAGGCCCGAAAAAGCCTGAGTTCGAGCGCGAATACCGGGGAACTCTTTCGCCAGCCTGCCCGGCAGGAGTTCCCAGATGACTTCCATCGCGGATCGCCGAGGATCTGCGGCATCGGGTAGCGGGATCTCCAGCTCGATCTTCGAGGCTGCGCCCGGAGGAACAAGGCGTCTCTCGACACTCCCCTCGGCCCTGAGGGCTGCCGCCGCCGGCATTTCCTCCTTCTCCGGCGGCCTGTTTGCGAGGAGTGCCCGAAGGCGGTCAACGATTCCCCGCTGACCGGCCCCGGCCATGATCACGAGTCCCTTCGGGGCAGGGCCTTCTGAAAATTCTTCTTCGATGACCGATGCGAAGAGAAGTTCCGGCGCGATCAGGCAGCGCGCCCCTCCCTCAGCTCTTGCATCGGAAAAACAAAGCGCATCCAATTCGGCCAGAGGACGGGTAATCAGCAGAAGCTCAGTTCCGTTCGAGAGTTTTTCGGCACTCAGCGCCTGGGCTTTCAGAAGGGAAGGCGAGACGAGGAGTGCTGCCGTGAGCAGGAGGAGAAAAGCTGCGGCCCGCCGCGCCGGGCAGCATTGCCGTGAAAAAATCGTGGGCTGGGTCTCGGCTTGAGTGAACATGCGGCATGGTAGCATGAGTCATGGCAAGACGAATCGATCCCATGAGCTTTTCGAGTGTGATATTCAGCTGGATTTCAGCTATCGCGATGGCCTTTGCAGCAATTTTTCTAACCGTCCTCGGGCAAGGCCTCGCATCCCTTCCGGGCGGCTGCAGGTGGATCGGAATCACCCTCGCCGTCGATCATCAACCATGGGCCCTGCTGAACCAGCCCAATCTCGGTTTTTCCGGGAGACCCGGCGCCTTCGGCTACTGGTTCGGCGGCATCATTCTCTGTCTCCTCGTCGGTCTGCTGAGCGTGCGGCTTCTTCCGCGCCCCCGTCGACTGGGATGGGAAGTCCTCAGCCTCCAGCTGGCCTGGATGAGCGTAGCTGTGGGCGTCTGCTGGTTGCCCCTCCTGGATTCCTGGGATGGGCATGTTTCGCACTATCTTCGCCTCCATTCGGCCTCGCCGGCATGGGTCTGGATCTTCCCCATTCTCGGCGCATGGGTCGCTCTGATTCCCGTCTTCCGGCTTCTGGCCCTGCTGCGAAGCGCGGACAGGGCGGCCTCCGGATTGAAGAGGAGCCTCTGTGTCATGGCCCATTTCGGGCTGCCGACCCTGGCCTGGGCGATCTTCGGCCTGGCCCTGGAACTTCCCCTCCTGCAATCCGCCGCGTCGGCTGATTCCCTGCCGGGCCTTGAGCTTCTGCTTCGAGAATTCTGGCCTCCAGTCGTCGGCGCCCTCCTGCCGCTCCTGGCTGCCCTGCTCCTGGCTGCGAGAGCCTATCCGCGACCGTGGTCATTCCCGATGGAGTCGCTCAGCGGAAAGCAGTTTGTCGTTGCCATCCTGAGCCTCCTTTTTTTTGTCGGGCTCTTTCTTGTTGCGGGCGCACCTCTGGGCAATGGGCAGAGTCGTGGCCTGCTCTGGGCACAGCCCAACTCCAGGAATAACATCCGCACCTGGGTGGCGCCGATTCAACTCGGGAGCGGCTACTCGTCGGGAATCCGAAAATCGGAGGAGTGAGAAGCTCGATTCAGCTGCCGAAGCCCGGGAGACCGACTCCCGGCGCCGGGCGCTCCAGGAGAACTTCCCGCCGGAAGCGGTAGAGTTCCGCCGGACGACCTCCGGTTTCCGACTCCATCCGACCTGTACCTTCGACCAGGCCGCCTTTGAGAACGAGGCGTCGGAAGTTCTGCTTGTGAAGCCTTCTCCCGGCAAGACTCTCGACGGCCCTCTGGAGTCTGAAAAGGGTAAAGTATTCCGGGAGGAGTTCAAAAACCATGGGCCGGTACTTGATCTTCGCCCGGATCCGTCCAAGCGCGGTCGCGAGAATTCTCCGATGGTCATAGACCATCTCCATCCCACCAAGGTCTCTGCGGCCTCCAGCCTCAGGAACCAGGCCAATCTCATAGAGCAGCTCGTAACGCTCCAGGACGCGATCGCCGTCCAGGGGGGTCGGACCCAGACCGAAGGCAATACTGGCCCTCTCGCGTCGCAGCTGTTTCCCCTCGACGCCGACGCCTTCGTCGATCCAGCGCCCAAGGGCAGGGAGAATCATCGTATCCATCAGTCTCGGCCGTCCTTGACGGAAATCCTCCCAGGGAAGGAAGGCATAGGCCGGGCGCCAGTGGGCCTTGAGGCCGCTTGGTGGAGGAGATTCACGAACCAGGGCGAGGTAGGCGACCGAGATCACTCGGGCGCCACCCTGCTTTTCCCGGGGATCCCGGAAACGGTCGCCGAAAGTATAGAGCTGCTCGACGTAGCCGAGTTCCAGACCGGCGTAGCGGCGCACCCACCGTCTCAAGGCAAGCTCCAGGGTGAGATCTCCAGCCGGATCAAGAGGGCCCGTCAGAAGGGCCTCTTTCATTCGGGGGCCCGCTTCACGCCGCTCATCGGCGCCTCCCTCCATCGGTGTGTCCCGGGCCAGGGGAATCGTCAGAACGCGCGGCTCATCCTCGGTGACCGCGAGAATGACGGCATTCAAACCGATGACGACGGATGGCTTCTCAAGCATGGCCGTCAAAACCCGGGAGGGCTCGGGGCGCCGTCGGGGAAAAGCAGAGCCTTGCCATCAGAAAGGAAAGGAGTAGAGACCTGAAAACCAGAGGTAGGCCAGAACCACCGGCGCCGAGAAAAAGAGACTGTCCGTGCGGTCCAGAAGACCTCCATGGCCGGGAATGAGGTTGGAAGAATCCTTGACGCCGGTGTCCCGCTTGAGGACCGACTCGACCAGATCTCCCAAGGGCGCCGAAATTGAGAGAATCGCCGCAATGATGAGGACGGGAGCCCACCCGAAAGGCAGGGGGAAGAGCAGGTGGAATGCGGCGGCCCCGAGAAAAGAGGCGATGATGCCGCCGGCCAGACCTTCCCAGGTTTTCTTGGGTGAGAGAACAGGGGCCATCTTATGGCGACCAAAGTTCTTCCCCAGGTAGTAGGCGCCCGAATCGCCGATCCAGATCGTGAAAAGGAAGAGGAGCAGGAGCTTCGTTCCCGTGGTGTTGTCGGGAGCGAGAGACTTCAACCATCCCAGGCTGCTCCCCGCAGCGCCCAGTGAAAGCATCACGTAAAGCGGAACCGCCGCCGCCCGCAGACTCCCATCGGGGGCCGAGGCTCGAAAGATCTGTGCAACCGGGAAAAGAAGGGCCCAGGCCAGAATGAGCCCTGCCATTGCGGGAAGGCTCTTGAAGTACGCCGCACCGAGAAAAGTAATCAAAGAAAGGAGGGAAATTTTGCGCTGCAGAGGAATTCCCGAATATTCCGCCATCCTGAAGAGCTCATCCGCAGCGAGGAGTATCACGAGATCCAGCAGGATCAGAAAAACCCATTCAGGCGCCCAGATGATCGCCGAGAGGACGATGGGTATGGCGACGATGGCGGACAGCTCACGATGCATCAGGCACTCGACTCCGAGGGGGCGGCCGGGTCTTCGAGGAGTCCTCCGAAGCGCCTTTCCCGCTCCTGGAAGGCGAGAAGAGCCTCCAGGAAGTTCTTTTCGTCAAAGTCCGGCCACAATACCGGCGTGAAGTAGAGTTCGGAATAGGCGAGCTGCCACAGGAGAAAGTTGGAGATTCGCTGTTCGCCGGAGGTGCGGATCAGGAGGTCGGGGTCGGGCGCCTCTGCGGTATCGAGGTGGGCATTGATCCAGTCCTCATCAATGACTCCGACGTCAAGCTTTCCCTGCCGGGCCTCTGTAACCGCTGTCTTCAGCATCCGCGTCAGCTCGTGGCGCCCGGAGTAGTTGAGAGCAATCTGAACCAGCATTCCGGTACATTTCTCAGTTGCCTGCACAGCCCTCTTGAGGTATCGCCTGACCGAGGGGTCAAGGCGGCTGGTATCACCGATGGTTCTCATGCGGAGGTTCTGCTGAACAAAGGAATCGAGATCCGAATCGATGAATTCCTTCAGCAGACCCCAGAGGGTTCTGACCTCCAGAGCCGGTCTCTTCCAGTTTTCGGTTGAAAAGGCATACAGGGTAATAACCTGGAGGCCGAGCCTGCCCGCCAGCTTGATGGTCCTTCGAACGGCCTTGATCCCTGCCCGATGGCCTTCGATTCGAGCCAGGCCCCGGCGTTTCGCCCAGCGGCCGTTTCCATCCATGATCAGGGCGACATGGGTCGGAAGCGCCTCGGGTTGAAGCTGCTCCAGCAGCTCCCGTTCCCGGCTTCCGGTCTCCGCAATGTCGTCCCACCTCGTCATGACTTCACCGCCCCAAAATCCGTCGATGAGTCTACCATCGTCCGCTCGGGAGCGTATTCCACCTTTTCCAGACAGAGGCCTCGAGGCGGTGCAGAGTAGACCGCTGCGCCTGGTTGGGGCCCGGAAAGAAGTCCGTCCAGCCATTGCGCATCATGTTTTCCATTCCCGATCTCGAGGAGAGCGCCGACCATGCGGCGAACCTGGTAACGGAGGAAACCGCTTCCGCGAAAGACAAGATGAAGGCCGGTTTTGGTCAGTCGCGCCCGGGTTGAGAAGAGCTGCCGCCGAGTTCTGCCGGTCCTATTCGGATCCCTGACGGTGAAGGATGCAAAATCATGCTCTCCTTCCAGTGCGACAAGGGCGTCAATCATGGCCTTGATATTGGTCGGCTTCGGGAGAAATGCCGTCCTCTGAAATTTCCACGGTGGCGCCGGCCTGGAAGGGATCCATCGAATCCGATAGCAGTAGGTCTTGGCTTTCGCGTCGAAGCGGGCGTGAAAGTCGGGCGAAGTCCTGTCGGCTGACAGAACCCGAATGTCTTGCGGTAATCTCCCGTTGAGGGCCTTGATCAGCCCGGCCGAAGGGATCGAATTCGGCAGATCAACATGGGCGACCTGGCCCGCGGCGTGGACCCCGGCGTCGGTCCTTCCTGACCCGATGATTCCGATCGTCTCATCGTTGAAGATGCCCTTCAATCGGGCTTCGATTTCTCCCTGGACGCTGCACGCGTTTTCCTGGACTTGCCAGCCGTGGAATCGGCTTCCAAGGTAGGAAATCACGAGGCGAAAACGCGCAGTCATCGGGCCATCCTCGCATAGCTCAGGGGTCCATTCCACTCCTGCAGATGGCTGTTTCGCCCCGGGGGCTTGACAAAACGATGTCAAAGTGATATCATACTAATATCTCGAAAGGAGGTTTGACATGATTCGAGAGCTGTCAAAAAATGGTATTTCCGGCCTTCCCCTGCTGGTGGTGGGCATTCTGTTGGTCCCGGTAACCGGATACGGACTCTTCCTGTCAATCAAGTCAATGTTCATTCCCGGACTGGTCGCAGGAGTGTTGATGCTGATTCTCCTGGCCTTTTTCTTCGCCGGTTTTTACATGGTGGCGCCGAACGAAGCCAAGGTCCTGCAACTTTTTGGTGACTATCGCGGGACGACGAGAACACCGGGTCTTCGATGGGCAAACCCCTTCTTCGGGAAAACCACGATCTCCCTGAGGGTCCGGAATTTCGAAACCGGGCGCCTTAAAGTCAATGATCTTCGGGGCAACCCGGTGGAAATCGCAGCCATCGTGGTGTGGAAGGTCATCGATTCCGCCGAGGCCTCATTTCAGGTGGACGATTACACGAACTACGTCCATGTCCAGAGTGAATCCGCCCTCAGAAACCTCGCGACCCGCTACCCTTATGACGCTCATGAAGAGGGTGAGGTCGCGCTGTCCAGTCATACGGCGGAGATCTCCGGGAAAATCAGGGAAGAAGTCCATGAGCGTATGGAAAAGGCCGGGGTGGAGATTATCGAGGCCCGCATCAGCCACCTGGCCTACTCGGCGGAGATCGCGGCGGCGATGCTCCGGCGTCAGCAGGCGACGGCGGTGGTCGCGGCCAGGCAGAAGATTGTCGAAGGGGCCGTGGGCATGGTCGAGCAGGCGCTCGAACTCCTCGCGGAGCACGAGGTTCTGGAACTCGATGAGGAACGCAAGGCCGCGATGGTTTCAAATCTCCTCGTCGTTCTCTGCGCGGAATCAGAGGCGCAGCCGGTCGTCAATACTGGTTCTCTCTATACCTGAAGATGGTGAAGCGGAAGTCCTTTCTTCTCCGTCTCGACCCAGGCACCTACGAGGCGCTTCGAGGCTGGGCGGACGACGAGATGCGGAGCGTCAACGCCCAGATCGAATTCCTCCTTCGGAGATCGCTCAGGGATGCCGGGCGCCTGCCGAAGAAGAGGGGAAAGTCGAAAGAACAGCCCGCGGGAGGGGAATGAGGATCCTGAACATTTCGCGTGGATTCGCGCTAAAGTAGCTCCCGACCCGACCGGAAGCGGGCGGGTGGAAAGGAGAGTCGATGAATCCCTATGCAGAAATGTCCCGCGAGGAGCTGCTCGAAGCTCTGAAGATGTATGCCCGGAACTGGCTTGCCCATGACGGGTGCTGGTTTCTTGCCGCCGAAGCGGAACACGGCTTGGAGACGGCGATTCGCCTCGACGAACTGGCCTGGGAGCGCTTTGCGGTCGCCGAGGCGCGTCGGATTGTGAAGGGTTTCGACATCGAAGCCGGCGGGGGCCTCGAAGCCCTGGCGAAAGCTCTTTCCTACCGGATGTACGCGGTCATCAACGAACAGCACATCGAATGGTCCGAGGACCGCCGGAGGCTGCGTTTCTTCATGGATATCTGCCGGGTCCAGGAAACCCGTCGGCGCAAAGGTTTAGCCGACTTTCCCTGTAAGAGCGTGGGCATCATCGAATTCGAGAATTTCTCCAGGACCATCGACCCCCGGATCCGGTGCCGCTGCCTCCATTGCCCGCCGGAGGCCCCGGAGGGACTCTACTGCGGCTGGGAATTCACGCTGAAAGAGGACTGATTACGAGCATTCGAGGCCCAGGAAATGCCGAACTGGCCGAGGCCCTCTTCAGGCTTTCGGATACCGAGGCTCCGGGTGAGCGTCGGCTGGAAATCCTGCGTGTGGCCTATGCGGTCTTCGATGCACCCCGGCAAATTACGCGATCTTCCATCATCCCGACGCAGGCCTGGCTGAACCCGCTGGTTTCGCAACTGATGAGCTGTGAGGGACAGGGGGCCCTGGAGGCTGCGGTGGAGCGGCTCGGCGGTGGTCGCCCTCCCCGGCGTCACCCCGTGAGGGATCGGTTTTTCTGTCGTCAGCAGGTCGAGGAAAATCTCAGACATGCCCCACCTGAGCTGCGGCCGGAGCGGATGCGGGGCGCCTTCCACTGGCACACCCGGGACTCCGACGGGAAGGGGACGCTGGAGTCCATGGCGCGGAGTTGTCAGAGGCGGGGCGCGGCCTGGGGCGTGGTCACCGACCACTCAAGGGCCCTGGAGATCGCCTCCGGACTGGATCTCGAAGGCGTCCGCCTCCAGCGCAGGCGAATTCGCCGCCTCAATCATCGAATGCAGGATGACTTCCACCTTTTCCAGGGTCTTGAGGTCGAGATCCTCGAGGACGGTGGTCTTGACCTTCCGGCCGCGGAACGGGAAGAGCTTGATTGTGTCCTGGTTGCGGTTCATCGGGCCTTCGATCCCGACAGAGACCAGACCGAGCGCCTGCTGCGAGCCGTTTCCACCCCGGGGGTCGATGTTCTCGCCCATCCCAGGGGCCGCCATTTTCATCAACGACCGGGCCTCAAGGCGCGTTGGTCCAAGGTCTTTGCCGCCTGTGCGGGGGAGGGTGTCGCCGTCGAGATTAACGGATTCCCGAGGCGGCAGGATCTCGACTTCTCCCTTGCGGCCATGGCTGCCGAAGCCGGATGTCAGTTCTTTCTGGCCTCGGACGCCCACGCCCCGCATCATTTGGAATTCGATGCCTTCGCCTGCGCCATCGCAGCAGAGGCCGGACTTTCTCCCTCGGACATTCTCAACACCCGCCAGGCGGAGGATGTTGCGGCCTGGCTGGATCATTCCTGATCAGGCTGAGCTGTTTCGCGCTAAGATAGGCCCATGTTGGAGAGACTGGAAGTCCGGGGCCTGGGCATCATCGATGAGCTGGAGCTCGAACTCGAGCCTGGTTTCATGGTCCTCACGGGCGAGACCGGTGCGGGAAAATCACTGCTGGTCGAGAGCCTCAAGCTCCTCTCCGGCGCCCGGGCCAGTGCGGATCTCGTTCGAAGCGGTGAAAAAAAACTCCTCGTCGAGGCATGGCTTTCCTCCAGCGAAAACCCCGAGCTTGAGGCAGTCCTCGGCGAGCTGGGAGTCGCGATGGGGGAGGATCTCATCATTCGACGGGAGATCCTTGCTTCCGGCCGCAGTCGCTCATGGCTGAACGATCACGCCGTTACCGCGGGCGCCCTGCAGAAACTCGCTCCCTTTTTCCTGGCGATCCATGGTCAGCATGAACAGTTTGGTCTCGGTGATCCCTCGACCCAGCGCAAGCTGGTCGATGAATTCGGCTGCCACAGCCCTCTCCTTGGACGGGTCTCGAATGCATATCAGGAATATGCCGAGGCCCTGGCCGGCCTTCAAAGTCTTGAAAAGGCGAGGTCCGGACGGCGTGACCGCCTCGATGCCATCAGCTACCAGCTGGGTGAAATCGACAGCTGCGCACCCCGGGTCGGCGAAGATGCGGAGCTTCGGGATCTGCGCCGCCGCCTCGCTCACGCAGGGCGCCTGAGGGAACTCTCGTCCCAGGTTCTGGACACCCTGGCCGACCGGGAGCCATCTCTGGTGGATGAGTTGGCCGGGGCCGAACGGGCCCTTGAGGAGATGGCGGAACTCGGGATGAATACCGGGGAGATCCGGGAACAACTACGAGCGGCGCTGCTCGGTTGCGAGGAGACGGTACTGGGCCTGCGGCCTCTGGCGGATGCTATCCGCGAGGACCCCCGCGAACTCGACCGCGTCGAACAGAGACTCCATCAGCTGGAAAGCCTGATGCTGAAGTACGGCTCCAGCCTGGAAGATATCCTCATTCACCGGGAGAAGCTCATTGAAGAGCGGGGCCGCCTTGAGGCGGTCGAGGAGGATCTCGAAGAGGCCGGTCATCGCTGCAGGGAATGCCTCAAGCGCTATGACCACGAGGCCCGGAAGCTGCAGGAGGCCAGGGAGAGGGCGGGGAAAAAACTCGCCGGAGAACTTATTGCAATCCTTGCGAAACTGGGAATGCGGGGTAGCCGGATCGAATTTTCCTGGGCGCCCCGGCCCGATGCCTCCAGCCGACTGCAGCGCGACGGGCAGGGGCTCTTCTTCGATGAGGAGGGCGTTGAGGATGTCGAGCTTCTCCTTGCGGCGAATCCCGGAGAAGAACTCCGGCCGATGAGGAAGATCGCCTCCGGTGGTGAGCTTTCCCGAATTCACCTTGCCATCAGGACCGCGCTGAGACAGGCGGGTCCGGGGAGCACGCTCAGCCTGATGTTCGACGAGGTGGATACGGGCCTGGGAGGCCGGACCGCCTCTTTTCTCGCGGAACTCCTCGCCGAGCTGGGTCGTCGCGACCAGGTGATGGTGGTGACCCACCTCGCCCAGGTTGCGGCCCGGGCCGACAGCCATTTCCGGGTGGAAAAAGTCCTGCAGGGGGGGCGGGCCTTGACGCGGATTCGAAAACTCGAAGGGGAGGAGCGAATCCGGGAGATCGCACGGATGCTCTCGGGTGACAAGCTTGGAGAGTCCGCCCTTGCCCACGC
>JANTFG010000005.1 GCA_024763555.1 Thermoanaerobaculales bacterium | reverse complement strand
CATCTTCAGCGTACTGAGCAGGATCAGGAGATGCCCGAGGGGTCGAAGCGGCCCGATCCGAAGCCCCCCCGCCGCCACGACAAGGAGCAGGGAGAGTACTGCCAGGACGTTGAGCAGCGCATTCGAGGGAGACCAGCGGCGATCGGCGTCCAGGACTCTCCAGAGACACACCAGGGCGCCCAGCATCCAGAAGGGCGGCAGAATGATGTAGAGGAAAGGCAGGGGTAGAAGAGCCCAGAGCAGGAGCAGGGCCGCCCGCCGTCTCCACACCGGCGCCGATCCGGACTCACTCCGCATGGAAGGCGCCATCCCATCCCGAGACCCCCGCCTGAAGCCCCGCCAGCGCCTCGAGAAGAATAGAAGCTGAAGCCCTCTCGGCAACAGGACCGAGCATTCGCTCTCCCAGCTGAAGCGCGATCGCCTCACCCATGTTGAGCTTCCGCAGAATCTCCGCCGTACAGGCGGAAATCTGCGCTTCAAATCGGCGACAGGCCTCCTCATCCCTCGGATCGATCGCAAGTGGATCCAGGCGGAGAACCAGGGGACGATTTCGAGAATTCCTGCGATCGACGGCGATCAAACGATCCTGGCGGGCGCTCTGCTTCCAGTGGATCTGGCGGGCATCATCCGCCTCGTCGAAGTCCCGGAGCTGAAAGACCTCTCCCTCGCGGCCGCGTCCGGTCCACCGCGTCACGCCACGACTCATGCCTTCGGCTTCCCTCCGCCGAAGGGCGCCCGGAAGAATCTCCGGATATACAAGAATCTCACCCGGACCGGGAATCTCCTTACTCTTGAGAAAGAAGCCGAGCGGCAGGAGGACCTCCACCCTCCATGGGCCGGCCCGCCGAGGTCCCCGATGCCCGAAGATATCCCGGAGCGAAGACTCCGCGCGACCGCGAGGCGGCAGGCTTTCAATCCCCCCTACGGCCATCCCTTCGAGACTTCTGATCAGGAGTCCGCAGGCAGGGAAGATCCCGGAGAGATTTTCGGCCTCGAAAGGAAAATCCACCGGTCGTCCGGCAAAAATCTCCCGGGGCTTCCGAACCCGGATCCGAATCTTCCCGAGAATCTGGCGCGACCAGATTCCCGAAACGATATAGGAGCCCAGGGCTACGGCGACAACCAGCATCAGGCCGTTATTCCCGGTATTGACTGCGGCGAAACCCGCCAGCAGAACCATGAGAAGGAAGAGTCCACCCCAGCGCGTCAGCCGAAGTCGAAAACCGGCATAGTCTTCCCGAAGGCTCATTTCCCTCCTCAGCGGGGGACCGGGACATCCCGGAGAATATCCTGGATGATTCGATTCTGGCTCCGGGATCGATCGAGTTCTCCACCCGTCTGGAGATCTGCGGGAATGACACGATGGGCGAGAACGGGAACTGCCGTATCCAGCAGATCATCCGGCGTCAGAAAGGAGCGTCCCCGAAGCAGGGCGAGAGACCGGGCGCAGGCCTGCCACGCCAGTGCACCGCGGGTCGAAACCCCCAGGAGAAGCTCTCCGCTCCTGCGGGTCCGCTCGACGATGGAGAGCAGGTAGGGCCGCAGGGGATCATCGATGTAGACCTCGGAGACGAGACGCTGCAAATCCAGCACCTCACGAGCGGAAAGCACCGGCGACAGAGCATCCAGCTCGGGTTCGACCCCACCGGAAACCAGCAACTCGAGCTCTTCCTCGGGTCCGGGATATCCCATGGAAAGACGCATCAGGAAACGGTCCATCTGGGATTCCGGCAGCTCATAGGTCCCCGTTGCCTCGACGGGATTCTGGGTTGCAATGACCAGGAATGGCCTCGGCAGCTCCATCCGAACGCCGTCAACGGTCACCGCGCCCTCGCTCATGGCTTCCAGCAGGGCCGACTGCGTCCTCGGCGTCGCCCGGTTGATCTCATCCGCCAGGACAACATTGGCGAAAAGCGGCCCCCTGATGAACTCGAAGCGCTCCTGTTCCTTCCGGTAAACCGAGACCCCGATGAGGTCGGAGGGCAAGGTGTCCGAAGTGAACTGGATCCGGTGGAAGAGCAGATCGACGGAACGGGCGAGGGCCTGCGCCAGCGTCGTCTTTCCCACACCCGGGACATCTTCAAGCAGGACATGGCCATGGGCCAGGAGGGCGGCCATGACCAGATCGACGATCTCCGATTTCCCTCGGATAACCCGGATGACCGAAGCATGGAGCTTTCTCAATCGGGCCAGGGCGGTTGGGGGAACACTCTGCATTCTTCAGACTCCTCGAGAATCAAGCATCTCTCATCTCTCTTTTTCAGTATACGGAGCCCGGTGGAATCCGTTTCGCTTCGGGAACTCGCCGACGTCGCTCCTCATCTCAAGGGCACCCGCCGCGCCGGACTCCGGCCGCAGATCCGGCTCCAGTAATAGTGCTCTGCCGTCTCTTTCCGCCGGAGATTCCCTTCCGATCTTTAAATCCCGAGCCCGATGAGCAGAAACCAGTTCACAAATAGCCCGCCGGCCAGCAGGAGAATTCCCCAGTCCAGGTACCTTCCCAGGCGATCGATTCCATTCCTGAGTCGAGGAAATCTCAGCCAGAGTCCATGCCGGAGGGCCTGGAGGAAGACGTAGAGCATGACCAGCCAGCCCAGGCGGTGGTCGTGCAGACTCTGATGAAGGTCACCGCCCCCGATGGCCACCCAGGATCGCGTCAGACCGCAACCCGGGCAGGGAATTCCCGTCGTTCTGCGAAAGGCGCAGAGTACTGGAAGCCGGGAAATCGAGGCCGAAGGAAGCAATCTCTGAAGCTGACCCAGGAGGACAGCCAGCATGAGCATCCCCGAGGTGATCAGAAAGAGCAGCCGGTGACCTGAGGCCGGGGCCTCAGGCCCGGGCCTGACATCATGTCTAGTCAAAGGCGGACTTCACCTCGTCGTTGAGCAGCACAACCAGAGCCCAAATTCCAAAGGGAATTCCAAGGCAGCAGACCGTGAAACATGGAATCATCGAAAGGATGGCAGCCGTCATGGCCAAGCCGTAACTCTCGAGCGCCTTCATCTTCATCGCCCCGAAGAAGATCAGGCCCATCGCGGCCAGCCCGATCACTCCAAAGATCACGACAAAACCTCCGCTCATCAGGGGAGCCAGCCACTCCATACCTTTCATCCCCTCAAACTGGGACATATCCTGAGCGCCCATGAGGGAAACGCCGAGAAGATTGGCCAGAATGTTAAGGATTTCCAGAACAAAACTCAGGCCGGCAACGACCATCAGCGAAATGGCCGGACCCTTGACTTTGTCCATGGCGACCTGCTTTCCTCCGCCTCCTCCCTCGAAGGACGGTGGCGGCGCCGGTGTGCCATAGGACGGCGGGTCAATCGGCGGTGGGGGGGTGGGAACACTCATAGAACCTCCATATCATCCATTGCGATGGAAACAGCATAGCGGAACTTCGTGCCGGGGGGAAGGGCAGGGAGCCGGAGCAGGAACAGAAGCAGGAGCTGGGAGGCGGTCGCCGAAACCTATGCGGTCGTGGGATGTTCCGGCAAATTCAGCGGAAGGCCGGGGGCGCTCCGGAAAAGACCGGCAGTACACTTTCGTGTGGCGCTTGGTTCAGCCCGCGAAGTCGACGTCCACCTCAGGCTATTGAAATCCATCGGGACGGTTGATCATCAGAAAGCCGCAAGGGTGATGCGTCACATTTTTTCCGGATGACCGCCGATCGCGCACGACGCCCCCTTGACAAAATTCTCGTAACTAACTATTTTACCTTTACGGTATTTTATTAAAATACCCCGTCAAGAAGGGAGGGCCCGGCATGGCGAAACTCAATCGCGACCTTATCCTCCGGGAAGCTCAGAGGGTCTTTGCAAGGCATGGCTTTCGAAAAACCTCTTTAGAAGACATTGCCCGACCCCTCGGCGTGACCAAGGCGGCGCTGTACTACCACTTTCCCGGCGGAAAAATGAACATCATCGACGCCAGTTTTGAACAGGAGGAGAAGAAAATCCTCCTGGCGATGAGGCAAGCCGTCGAGGAAATCCGAAGACCCGAGGAGAAACTCCGCCAAGCCCTCCTGGCCAAAATCGAGCATATCCGCAGCCTGAGGCGCACCCTGGATCTGACCGGTGAAGTCAACCAGGAGTTGAAGTGCCTTTATGAAGACCACGAGCGGCAGTTCCTCATCGACGAGCGAAAACTCTTCGAAGAAATTCTCGAACTGGGCGAAGCGGGAGGGGTCTTTCGAAAATCACCGGAGGAGAGCCTCGCCCGCGGCATCCAACTGGTCGCAACCCAGCTCGTCAGCACCCTGATCTTCGAGGACGACCCGGAGATCATCCGCCGTCGACTGGACGAGATGCTCGACATTCTCTTTTTTGGAATCATGAAACGGAGTTGATTCACTATGAATATTTCACGGAATCTCCGAACAGGGACAGTTTTGCCACTGTTATTCGTAGCGGCACTCTGCCTCCTCAGGATCCCTGCAGCCGATGCTCAGACGCCGGCAGAATCGCCTCACGACACCCTCAGTCTGCAGCAGGCGATCCAGCTCGCCGGCCAGGGCCCGGCGGTGGAACAGGCCGAGGCGGCCATCGACAGGGCCTCAGCAGAAAAAAGGCAGGCCAAGAGCTATCTCCGACCCAAGCTGGCCCTCTCCGGAGGCGCGCGATACCTCGCCTCGGATCCGGGTTTTCTCATCCCCGCCGGAGATCTCGGCAATCCCGTCCCCCTTCCCCTGGTCGGCGGTGAACGCTTCGTCTGGACGAGCAGTCTGAGCGTCGATCAGGTAATCTGGGATGGCGGACGCAGCCGCAGAGCCCTGATCTCCACAGGTCACGCCGAAGATGCCGCGAAAGCCGCCCGAGACGCCGCCCGCAGGGCCGTCGATCTCCAGACAACGACAGTCTATGCCCAGGCACGCGTCGCGAGCCGCCTCGTCGAAACTGCGAAGAAGGAAGTCGAGCGCTATGAGGAACTGCTGAGACAGATCAGCGCTCTGGTTCGGGAGGAACAGATTCCTTTTTCGGACCAGCATCAGGCCCGGGCGGCATTGGAAGCAGCCCGCCTCCAGCTCATCCAGGTACGCTCGATGAAGCGGAACTCCATGGCGGCACTGGAGGAACTCACAGGCGTCAAGGTCAACCAGCTGAGTCCCCTTCCACCGCCGCACAGCGGAGCAGCCGACGAAGAGGATCTCATCAGCCGCGCCATTGATCACCGCGAGGAGATCAGGGCGCTCCGCCACCAGATCAAGGCCCTCGAGGCCCGCGCAGACGCCCTGCGGGCCGACACCCACCCGATGCTGATTGCTCATGCCGAGGCATCTCATCTCGACGACAGCTACCAGCTCCACAAGGACAATTTCTCAGCGGCCCTGGCGCTCCGAATACCCATCCTCGACGGCGGATTGTCGAAAGCTCTCGCCGCTTCCGTCGATGCTGAAGTCCGGGCTTCGAGAGCCAACCTTGAAGAGCTCCATCGCACGATCATACGGCAGGTCGAGGAGGCTTCAAACGCCTCCGTGTCCGCCCAACAAAGCCTCGTTGCGGCACGGGCGGCTGATCACGCGGCTCAGGAGGCCGTCCGACTGGCCCGTCTCAGATACGAGGAACAACTAATCAGCAACCGCGAGCTGCTCGATGCCGAGGCCGCAGCCAACACCGCCCACCATCAGCTGCTGAATGCTGAGACCCAGCTGCGCGCCACGGATCTCAGTCTGCGCCTGATCACCGGCGACGCTCTATTCAACTCTGAGGAGAAGACTGATGAAGGATGAACACGAGACTCTCGAAAATAAGACCGATGAAACCCGGGACTCCCAGGATGCGCCTCGCGCGGGGCTGTTGAGGAAAATCAGCATCGCCCTGATCCTGCTCGGACTGATCATCGGGGGAATTTTCTCCCTCAGATGGGTCATCTGGAGGATGGAACATGCCACGACGAACGCCGCCTTCGTCAAAGCCGACATTGCCGACGTCGCACCGGAAATTCCAGGAAAGATCCTCTCCATTGAGGTCAGGGAGGGACAAAAAGTCCAGGCTGGAGATCTTCTGCTGAAAATCGACCCGGCTCAGAGTCAGCGACAGCTGGAAGCGGCGAAGGCAGCTCTCGAACAGTCGGACTCGGAGATCGCCCGGAGGCAGCAGGATCTCTCCCTGGCCTCCCGCGAAATTCCCGCTGCCGTCAGGGCCGCTGAAGCCGCCCTCGAGGCCGCGCGCTCGGAACAGGGAAAGGCCGAGGCCAATCTGCAACACTGGGAGAAACAACACCAGCGATTCCAGCGCCTTCTGAAAGAAAAAGCCATTTCAGCCTCCAAATTCGAGGAAGTCGAGACCGCCTGGGCGAGTGCCCAATCCGCCCTCGATGCCGTCCATGCCCAGATCAGTCTCCGGGAGGCCCAGCTCGAACAGGCGAAGGCCGCCAGTGCCCGAATCGGCGCCTCCAGGGCCGGACTCAAAGAGGCGGAAAGCGGACGCAGCCGGGCGGAGGCGGCCCTGAAACTGGCACAACTCGCTCGCTCCCGCTGTCAACTGCGCGCCCCCATCTCCGGAGTCATCGCCAGGATCCTTGTCGACCCGGGTGATTTCGCGACACCGGGTCGGCCGGCAATCGGGATCTACGATCCCTCGACCCTCTACGTCGAGGCCCGTTTTGAAGAGACCAAGCTGCGCTATCTCCACCAGGGCAAAGAACTCCAGTTAAAAATCGACGCCCTCCCCCACAAGGTCTTCAGGGGTCACGTCGCGGAGATGGCACCGGCTTCCTCCGCGGAATTCGCCCTGATTCCCCGGGACATCACCGCCGGCGAGTTCACGAAAATCACCCAGCGGGTCCCGATCCGGATTGCTCTGGATGATCCTTCAGACGACCTCGTCCCCGGGCTCTCGGTCGAGGTTGCCGTCTCCAAGCACGAAGATTGAGGGAGGAATGATGAGCGGCAGCTCGACCCCCGTCGGACCCCCAAAAGGCATCGTCGCCGTCCTGGTCTCGGTCGGGATCTTCATTGCCCTGCTCGACACCACGATTGTCGATATCGTGCTGCCCCACATGATGGCCTCTCTGGACTCCGACATCTACGGCGTTCAGTGGGTCGTCATCATCTACTTCCTCGGCTCCGCGATCTCGATGACCGCGGTTGGATGGCTCGGCGAGAAACTGGGCCACCGCAACACCTTTCTCTTCGGAACCGGACTCTTTATTTCAAGCTCGGCGATGGCCGGAGCCGCGGTCTCCCTTCCCATCATGCTGTTTGCACGCCTTTTTCAGGGCATGGGCGAGGGCATCATGATCCCCATCGGCCTGGTCATTCTCTATGAGGCCTTCCCGCCGGAGGAGCACGGCCTGGCAATGGGGATCTACGGACTCTCAGCCTCCTTCGCGCCGGCCCTCGGCCCGACCCTCGGGGGACTGATCACCGAACATCTGGAATGGCGCTGGGTCTTCTACATCAATCTCCCGATCGGAATCCTGACGATCTTTCTCGTCTGGCTGCTCTTCAAGAACCCGAGAAACCGGGAGAACACGAGCTTTGACTTCATCGGTTTTGCCCTTCTGGCCACTGCATTTTCCGCCCTGATCATTTTCACTGGTAAGGGCCAGGAGAAAGGATGGCTGCATTCCGATTTCATCTTCACCATGCTGCTGATCTTCATTTTCTCCAGCCTCGGCGCGATCTTCTGGCTCGCCTTCTCCAGACGCCCACTCTTTCCGCGGCGGATCCTCGGGACCCGCCCCTTCCGCCTCGGTCTCCTGACGATGTTCCTGTTTTCGATTGCCGCGTACGGATTCTTTCTCCTCCTGCCGGTCTTCCTGCAGCGGGTCCATGGTTACACGACCCTTCAGGCAGGTTTGATCCTCCTGCCGGGCGCCCTGCTTTCAGGCTTCAGCACGACTGTGACCGGGCTCCTCTCCGACCGTCTCAACCCGAAATGGATCACCTTCTTTTTCCTGCTGGCAACCGCCGCTTCCTGCTGGGTCTTTCACACCGACATGGACACACCTCGCAGCCTCCTGACCCTGGACTACGTCTTCTTCGGCCTGGCCGTCGGTGGCGTCTTCCCTCCGGTCACCGTCCTCACCCTGAACTGCCTCGACGAGCGGGATATCGGGGATGGATCGACCCTGCTCAACGTCAGTCGCCTGGTCGCCGGCTCCCTGGGCTCCGCCTACGCCACGACCATCATGACATCGAAGACCCACGCCTATTTCGAGGTGCTCAGCAATACACTGACGGCCGGCAGTGCTTCCCTGGCCGAACTTCTCGGCGCCATGGGACAGCTGCAACTCGGAAGTGGATATTTCAACCCGGACAGCTGGCATATTTTCGCCGCCTCCACCAGCGGCCTGATGCTCCGCCGGGCCACGAGCTATGCCTACCACACGACCTATATCCACATGGCCCTCTTCTGTATCGCGGCAGCCGGAGTTGTGCTTCTCCTTCGGACTCGCCGAAAGACCCGGTCGGCATGAGAAAATTGAGGAGGCTGAGACATCCAATCGGGGAGCCATGAGAGGTGTTTCCGAATGGCGGCATCGGCTATAGTTACGATCCTCGTGGCGCCGGGAGGTTCACGAGATCCAGGAAGGGGAATCCAGAATGCGTCGATATTTTGGAACTGCTCTATTCGGTGTGGTCTTCGTGCTGCTTTTCGCCTGTGCGACGCAGCAAGCTTCGGTTGAGAATGCGCAGCAAATAACAAAAGCGCAGAAACCAACTCAGCAGGCAACTCATCAAACTGAGCCCGAAACCCCGCAGGCGCAGCCAACTCCCTCTCCTCTCAGCGGATTCGAACATCCCGTGGGCGTCCTGGAAGCGGATCCGGAGGGTCGGCCGCGAATGCTCCAACTCGTGGTGATCCGA
Organism: Thermoanaerobaculales bacterium; assembly: GCA_024763555.1. Lineage (GTDB taxonomy): Bacteria > Acidobacteriota > Thermoanaerobaculia > Thermoanaerobaculales > Sulfomarinibacteraceae > JANTFG01. The sequence continues at coordinate 23,275 of JANTFG010000005.1, read as the reverse complement.
CCGGCCGACATCTCCGGGGATTCTGCCCTTGTCCAACAATACGAGAAGCTGCACCGCCGGCATCTCCTGCGCCTGCACGAGGCGGGGATCGCGGCGGCCAGCGGGAGGATCGAGGACGGCCGCCGTCTGATGATTCTTTCCGCAGGGGGTTCCGGGCTCGCCAGTGAGCGCCTGCTGGATGATCCCTACTTCCAGAACCCCGCACGATTACGGATGGCGGGGTTTCAATTCAGTGTCGGCAATCTCTGTCAGGGTCCGCCGGCAGCTGATGAACGCGAATTGCAGTTGGTGTGGTTTCATCGTGACATCGAGGTGCTGAAAAAGGGCGGTGAGCCGGCACCGGCGCCATTTGGGGCCGGATTGGCTCAGACCAACGAAGTTCTGGCCGCCGGCGCCTGGGGATATGGTCACGAGGGCGTTGTTTTTCTTGATGCCGGCTCCCTCGATCGAGCCGAGGATCTTCTCGCCTCCTGGCCGATCGAAATCGACCCGCAGTGGTCCTACGAGCTTCACACTGTCCGGATGCCCGGCAAGAGTCTCTGCCGCTGAGTAAAAAAAAGAGCCCCATCAGGGGCTCTTTGACAGATTGGGATTGTCCTCAGGGCTCGGTGTAGTACACCCGGGCATTGTAGATTCTGAAATCGTCGTGAATACACGTAGTGACAAAATAGGCATAATGCCAGTCAATGTCTGGGTCTGTTATCGAGTTCGTCCAGAGGCTGTCGATGTTGGTGTCTGCACCGGTGGATGTGACCGATGCCATCTCACTTGCCCAGCCCGTATCCTTATCAACCCTTAACAGATAAACACTCATCTCCAGGGAGGCATTGTTATCCATGAGGTTGGAGTAAAAATCCGTGACATGCGCTCCGTCGGGGAGATTTATGGGGGCGTACATGCAGGTAGAGGTTCCATCATTGTCGCTCCCGATGAAACCTACATTGAAATAGAAGCTATGCGAATCCGGATCCGATCCATCGGAATGGAATGCCGCTGCGGGAACGAGCATCGGCGAGGTATAGGCCTTTTGTTGGTCGGCCTCGAAAGACGCGGGCACCTGGACGGAGTCGTCAAAGACCGGCGGAAGGTCATTGGGGTTTGAGGCCTGGACGCCGGCCGCCAATCCGGCAAGGAGTACGACCAGCGAAATTCGGAGAATGCAGGTATTTCTCATCATTGTCTTTCCTTTCATCTCGATGCCCCTATCCTGGTGTCACTGACGACCAGGCGCTGTAATTTCCCGCTTCGAAGCCATCTGAAAAAATTGCATCCGGCCTGTACCAGACTCGCACGGAATAGATGCCCTGGGTCGTCTCACCGATGCAGGTGGTCACATAGTAGGAATAGTTCAATGCATCGACTTCTACAAATTCCCGGGGAATGTCGTAGGTTCCTGAGGACTGAGGGCTGCTCGAGTCAGCTGAGGTATTGATCCGAGTGATCTTTTCAACGACGCCCGTATAATTTTGTATCCGCCACAAGTCCATCCAAACGTAATCGCTTGCGTCATCGTCGTAAAAAGACGCGTAGAAAGCATAGATGTTCGCATCCGTCGGAAGTGTCACCGGCGCCATGATGCATCCGGGGTGAACGCCCCTGCCCTCGATTCGGCCGCTGCCGAAGCTGAAAAAATAGACCTCGGCATCGTAATTTCCGGCGCTGTTGAACCCGGCGCCGGGGATGTTGAAGAGACGGCTCTGGTCGGTCTCGTCCGGGAAGCCGCGTCCGCCATCAAGATCCGAAGCCTGGACCATCGGCGAGGCGCACAGAGCGAAGATGAGCGCCAGGGAGAAGGAAAATATCTTGAAAAATCGCATCATATCCCCCTCAGAACCAGATTCTTGCTTGATCGACGTATATGGAGGTGCTTTGGGAAGAGGCTGTCAGATAATAACTATGCGCATCATCCGTGAGCTTACTGAGGCTCCTGACATTGAGATTCTGGACTCCCCCGTCACCGCTTGAGGTGACCGTTGCGATCGTCTCTATTGCACCGCTGTAGTTGTCCAACTGTACGAGATTGATGGTGACGTCATTTGCGTCGTCGGAATCATCGACGGTCACCCAGAATTCAGTGATCGTGACACCAGCCTTGACGTAGACGGGCGCCCTCATGAATACCAAGCTCCCCTCGGATCTCCAGCCGCCACGCGAGAAAGCGAAGAAAAAACCATCCATATCCAGGCCATCGTTTCTCCATTCTGCGCTCGAGACAACCAGGGGCGAGGTGAATGCCCTTCCCTCACCCTCGACCGCAGCGTTCTTGGCGGAATTGTTAGTTGGATGGGCGGCGATTTGTTTCATCGCAGCAGCATTCGGATTCTCAATGGCCCCTGCCGCGGCCGCCACGAAAATCGCCATCGTGATCACGCCCGCGTATCGTACGAAGCTTCGATGATTCCTCCACATACTTCCTCTCCTTTTCGTAAAATTATTCCTGAGTTAACGAATCTCAATTCCATACTCGACTTTTGACGCCCTCTCACTATAGGCGATTTTCTCACTTTTTCAAGTTCGATCGCGGCAGGATCGGTTCGGCGGCGACGATGGGCATGGTTTGTCGAAGATTTGGAAGGTGAACTGCAAAAATGCCAATTCGATAATCTGGTCAAATTACAAGGGACCGGGACCCCCAATTGACAAAATCAAGAGGAAGGACATATGGCTGACAAAGAACACGGGAAGCGGTTCTTGTCGTTAGTGGGAAGAACAAACACAGGAGGACAATCATGAGGCAATGGACATTCGTTTTTCTTGGGTTGGTCTTGGCGTACGGGTCGTGGGCTGGGGCTCAGAATATTGAGGACATCGTATTCTATGATAGCTTCGAGTCAGGGGCGCTCGACGGTTGGTCCGATGTCGCCGGCCGAGGCTAGAAACGATACACACCGCTCCACCCGCGATCTGGCTCGATCCGACCGCCCCGGCCGCGAAGTCCGTACCGGTGATGGTCCCGTTCGCGATGTGGGCCCCAGTCAGATTTCTGCTGTGCTGAGTAATGTCCCTTATATTCGCGGAATCCGCTCCGCGATTAGTTGCTCGCGATATGGCATTTCACGCCCATTGGCATCCTACAGGGACCACAAGATGTTGGGGATGCCTGGGTCAAGTGCATACCCATGTTCTGCAATACCGGAGGCGCCGGGTCGGCTATGATAGGGCAATGAACGTGAAGTGCCACCAGTTTTCCCCTGCCATGAAGTCGGGTCGGCAATGGGTATTGATGATAGCAACTGCATGGCTCTGTCTGTCCTTTTCGAGTGCCGACGCCCAGGTTTCGTGGTCCACGATCGGCCCCGGCGGCGGCGGCTGGCTGACCGCGATCACAATCGTCGACGATGCGGCCGGTCCCATTTACGTCGGATGTGACGTTGGAGGGATTTACAGGAGTCGCGACGACGGTGAGAGCTGGGAAATTCTCGATGCCGGACTCTCCGACTATTACGTACAGGACATCGCCTATGATTTTCGGGATCCTTCCATCCTTTATGCGGCAACGAGGGGCGGAATTTTCAAATCTGCCGACGGAGGCGAGAGCTGGGCTGCCCGGAGAATCGGATTCCCGCCTTCAGAGGAGTTCTCCTACAGTGCCCCTGTCAGCGACATCCTTGTCGATCCCGTTGATCCCAACATCCTCTATGCCGGAATCGGCGTCCCGCGTTCCGGCTACGTGCTGGAAAGCTACCACTGGCAAATGGCCGGCATGAAGGGAACCATCTACAAGAGTCAGAATTCCGGTGAGAGCTGGACCCCGATCCGCAACACGGGAATCGATCTTTCGGCAATGATCTACTCCCTGGCGATCGATGCTTCCGACACCAATCTGCTCTATGCTGCCACCAGCAGCGGTGTGTACAGGAGTGATGATGCCGGCGCAACATGGGAGGCTCGAAATTCCGGCCTGCCCACCCTCCGCGCGATGGGTATCACGATCGATCCGCAGAATCCCCAGAGGCTCTTCGTTACCCTCTGGGCCGAACCTGGGAGCGATCACTGGGACGGGGGGGTCTTCAGGAGTACTGACGGCGGAAACAGCTGGATCGCCATGAACCGGGGACTCCCTCACACGATGGGCTCCGAGGAGGGATTGACGAGCAATTACCCGGCGATCGTGATGGACCCCGGAAACCCGCTGATCCTCTATGTGGGAAACAACTCGTGGACGCCGGATCCCGGAATCTACAAGTCGGTCGACGGCGGAGAGTCCTGGAGCTGGGTCAGCAGGTTTGACGAGGGGGATGCCAACGTGGAGATAGGGTGGATCGCCGAGCATGGTCTCCATATCAAGTGTATGGCTCTCGACCCGCAGCATCCCGAGCGGGTCTATGCCGGAACCTCCACCCACCTGCTTCGGACCGAGGACGGCGGCGGGTCCTGGACCCAGATCATGAGCGATCCCATGGGAGACGGCTACTGGGGGGGCAGGGGCTTCGAGACGACCTGCGTCCAAGATATCGCCGTCGATCCGATCGATCCGAAGAAGATCTACGCCGGCTACTGGGATATGGGTTTCCTGAAGAGTCGAGATGGAGGGATCTCCTTCAAGAGGACTTTTTCCGGAATGAACTATCGCTCGAATACCTTTGCGATCATTGTCGACCCGGCCCTTCCCAATAGGATTTTTGCAACGACCGGCTGGTGGGAAAGTAACCAGGGAGAGGTCTGCGTGAGCGTCGATTACGGTGAAAGCTGGACCGTCCTCGATAACGGACTTCCCGATGCTCAAGTTTGGTCGATGGCCCTGGATGAGAGCAGCCCGCCGGCTTCAAGAAGGCTCTATGCAGCCAGCTTCGAGCATGGTGTCTATCGGTCGACGGATGGAGGAAAAAGCTGGCTGCCTGCTCATCAGGGTCTGGGCGTGGAGGGCAACCTTCGCCTTCGGAAGATCATCATCGATCCACACAATCCGAATGTGCTTTATGCGGGAATCGAAGCCAAGGAGGTCGAAAACGGAGATCATCTGGAGACGATCCAGGGCGGTCTCTTCCGCTCAGTTGATGCCGGTTTGAGCTGGACACGTATGGCTGTCGGCACGCCGCGGCTCATCGATGTCCAGGATATTGCGATCGACCCGTCCGATTCATGGCGCATCTACCTGGCGGTCTCCAGTCGGTGGGACCACAGCGAGCAGCTCAGCTTTCCCGGAGGTGTTTACAAGAGCGTCGACGGTGGGATTTCCTGGACCCACGAGTCTGCTGGTTTTGGCGGCATCGAGAAGCTCAATGTCGTTTCGGTGGCTATCAATCCGGCAAACCGGAACATCATCTACGCGGCAACAACGGATGCGCCTTTTCACGACAGGAGCAGCGGGCGGGGAATTTTCAGGAGTTCGAATGGAGGAAAGTGCTGGTTCCCCATCAATCATGGGCTTGGGATTCACTCTTTCGATTCATTCACCATCGACCCCTCGGACCCTTCCATTCTCTATGCCGGGAGTGCCGGCAACGGCCTATGGAAGGGGAAGGACTCCGGACTATCTGATGCGCCGTGGACCTGCCGTCTCGACAGGGAAGATGCCTCAAGCCCGGACTGATCTCGGAGGGACTTCAGCATAAGTGTAAGGTCCGCTCTTCTCGGTGGTGTTTCTCTTGGCCCTGTTCGGGCACTTGCTGATGACCCGGACACCGCGATGAGGAGCTCCGATCATGATGGGCCCGCAGTAGGCCTCCTTTCGACCCGGGCACGGAATCCACGAGGGGATCGAGTCGCCAGGTGAAGGGGGTGACTGCCTCCGAGCAGGTTGCAGCATCCGCCGTCCGCGGATTCAATCCCAGGCGCTGGTATCGCCGCTCTCGAAACCGTCCTCAAAGAGAAGAGCCACTGGTCTCGGGCCATAGGAGGGGAGGCCCCGACCCTTCTCGTAGGCGCCGAGGTCGGGCGCCGCTCCCAGAAAATCGTCGTTGATGTTGGCCAGGGGCACTCCGGCGTCGATGGCCCCGGAGCCCTCCGCAAGCGTCATGAATTGGAAGGGCATTGACTGCGGGGGAGCCAGGGGGATGTCGAAGGTCGCGAAGCAGGTGTCGCGATCGACGTGGACTCCGTGGGACTCCAGTCCCGTTGCTGCGGTGAACTCCTGCAGGTCGACGTAGCGCTGATCGGAACCCCACTTGAAGGCGTAGTACGAGTTTCCCCAGTCGAAGCCGTCGAAGTCCAGATTTGTGCGCCAGGTTGCGGCGCCACCCTCACCGTTTTCCCAGGCATAGCGGTCCTGCACAGAGACCCAGAGGTTGTTGTTCGACTGAAAGTTCAAGAGTCTCTCGGAGCCGTAGGCCTGGACGCCTTCCCAACCGACAAAGACGTTGTGGGCGATCAGGGCTCGGGTGCTTTCGCGCAGCTTCAGGGCCTCATTACCGGCGGCGACCTGGTTCCTCAAGATGTACCAGGGGCCACCGTTCATCGGCTGGAAACTGATGCCTGCGTGGCGGGCGTTGGAGACACGATTGCCCCAGATGCGGATGTTGGCATAACCCGAATCGGGCTCGATGCCGTCGTCCGTGACGTCGAAAATCTCATTGCCGAAGATGTCGGTATTAATCAGGGATGACGAAATTCCGTCGGCGACGCGGGAGATGCTGTTGTGGGCCACGGTGTGTCCGCCGGTGAATTCCAACTCGATACCCTCGCCGGACCAACTTGTGGAGTCGTCCGGGTTGCCGATGACATCCTTGTCGCCGACGATCGTGTTATCGGTGATTACCCAGTTGGCGCCACCGTGGTTGAGCGTGATGCTGTAGTGAAAATCTGTAAAGAGACACCTGGAAATGACGACATACTCCGGTGAACCATAGGTCAAGAGTGCAAATTCGTCATCGACACCTGCGTGGCCCCGGACGTGGATGCCCTCGAGCCAGACAAAATCTGCGGCGATCCTGACGATGTCGTCGAAGATCACCTCGCCGTCTCCGGCCGCCTGCCAGACGATGTACTGGTTGCTCGTGCCGGGAACGTTGAATTCGATCTCCCCATCCGGGGCAAAGCCCTGGTAGGTTCCCGTATGGAGCTTGAAGATCGAACCGGGCGATGCGTGACTCTGGGCGAATTCGATGCCCTGGTAAGGGTCGGCCGAGGTTCCCGTTCCGCCGCCTGATCCCGGAATGACGTGCAAGACTGTTGAATTCGCAGCTTTTGTTGGGATTGCGCGGGTTGTGATGAAGGTCCGGCGGCTCTCAGAACCACCATCCGGATCGGTTAGTTCCAGGCGCAGCTCGTAGGTCGTCGAGGGTTCAAGAAAGAGAACACTCCCGTTCAATCCGTTGAAATGCTCTGTCATCGAGCCGACCGGATCAGGTGGTGTGTAGTCAATCCGAAAGAGGTGCGAAGCAACCTTCCAGACGGTTTCATCCTGGACTCGATAGGCAACAGAACATGCCGCATCGTGGTTGGCGTCGCCCTCGATGCTCCATTCCATACCCACCGAGTAGAGTGTCGAGTATGTCTCAAGTTCACCCGGAGTCGAGGCGTTCTGGCATTTTGAGATCGAAGGTTTCAGGAACAGTGTGGCCACGAGCAGGCAGGTAATCCTCAATGATGGGTTCATCTGTCCATCATCGCACTCTTGACCGAAAGCTGCTGTAACCTCGGTCACAGGTGCGGCGGAGGCTGCTCATTGAAGCAGAAAACCGGAGGCTGCTGCCGGAACCGGCGCCGACTGCGGTTGCCGTCGCTGATGCTGTCACAGTCGCTGATTGTGCCCTCTGACTCTGCCGCAGCAGCTGATCTGGGAACTTACAAATTACAAGGGACGGTACTCAGCAGAACCCACCAAGGAGGGAAGTCTCAACCCGGTGAGCTTCGACCCCAACATCCCCCCAAAAGAAATATGTCCCAGCAAAATGCGCTTGAACCGATGGCCTGTACTCCGGATTTTCAATCTGCTGAGTAATGTCCTTTGTAATCTGTAATCGCGAATCCCGTGGGGGAGGGAGAGGACGATCGCAACCTCAACCACGAGAGATGGTCAGGGCCAGAAACTTCGGCATCCGGCGGACACCCTCGAGCGCTCCGCCTCGGAAGCCGGCCGGGCGAATCCCGTCGGGCAAAGAATGACGTATACTGAACTGTAATCTCATGGGGAAGGATATGACGACAGCCAAATCCACCGAACACATGGCGAAGATCATCGGTCAGGTCGGAGAAGGCGTGGCCGTCGCAACTTTCGACGGGACGATCACCTACGTCAATGATGCCTGGGCCGAGATGCACGAAAGCTCCAGGGAGGAGCTGATCGGCCTCAATCTCTCCGTCTTTCACTCCAAGCGGCAGATGGTCGAAGATGTCATCCCTTTCAACGAGAGGGTCCGGCGATTCGGGCGCCACCAGGGACGTGTCGGTCATATCACACGATCCGGTCGAGAGTTCGAAACACTGATGACAACAACGATTCTCCGCAACGAGGATGGAGAGCCGGTCGAGATGGTGGCCGTCGCCAGGGATGTCACCGAGGACATCAGGGCCCGCCATGCTCTGGAAACCCGGGGCCGATACCTCAGCTGCCTGGCCGAGATTTCAACCCGGATCATCGAGTCAGAAGATGTCCTGGGTGCCCTGCCTGAAGTTCTTCGACTCCTTGGAGAGGCAGCCGAGGTCAGCAGAACCTATATCTTCGAGAACAGTAAAGGTGAACATGGAGAGCTCGAATGCTCCCAGTTCGCCTACTGGACACGGGATTCGACGCCCTCCGGGCCGGTGCCCATCTCCAGGCTGAAGAAACTGCCCTATGTTGCCAAAGGTCTCAAACGCTGGGTTGAAGTTCTCGGCTCCGGCAGGATCCTGGCTGGAGACCTCGGGGATCTGCCCGAATCGGAGCAGGCACGACTGGAGTCATATTCGATCAAGTCCATCCTGCTGATCCCGCTCTTCGTTTCGGAGTACTGGTTCGGCTACATTGGTTTTGACTGCTGCATGACGGCGCGGACCTGGTCTGATGAAGAGATTGCCCTTCTCAGGGTCGCCGCCGCTCACATTGCACGGGCGATCGAAAACCACGCCCTTCTCGAGGAACTCCTCTTCGATGCCAACGAACTGGAGAAAAGTAACCGGGAGCTGAAGGAGGCCTACGAGGAAACACTGGAAGGCTGGGCACGTGTACTGGAACTCCGTGACAGAGACACCGAGGGGCATACACGACACCGAGGGGCATACACGACGGGTTGCGGATCTCTCCCAACTGGTCGGGAGGAAGCTGGGGCTGGATGAAGAATCCCTGACGCACCTCTTTCGTGGGGCCCTGCTTCATGATATCGGAAAAATGGCCATCCCGGACAATATCCTGAAAAAGGCAGGACCCTTGACGAAAGAAGAATGGGATGTGATGAAGACGCATCCGGCCCTGGCCCGGGAAATGCTGTCACGAATCTCCTACCTCGAGCCCGCACTCGACATCCCCCACCGCCATCACGAACGATGGAACGGATCCGGGTATCCCGGAGGGCTGAAAGCCGAGGACATCCCGCTGGCAGCCAGAATCTTCGCGGTCGTCGATGTCTGGGACGCGTTGCACGTCGATCGACCAAATCGGAAGGCCTGGCCAGAAGAGAAAATCATCGCCTATATCAGGGAACGATCGGGCACTGATTTCGACCCGGCCGCAGTTGAATCCTTTTTCTCAGTCCTGAACCTCGAATAGAAACCCGCACCATTTTCACGTGACGCAAAATCGCCTCGTGGTCCCAAACAGATGCTCTGTGATATCGTCATGTGCCGAGCATACGCTGAGGAGCGGAGAATGGCAGACTGGCGGCAGCCGGACGTGCAACTGCCGGCCTTGGAGGTCACAACGTAATGAATCTGTTTGTCATTCTCACCGGACTGGTCATCGGCGCCTACCTGGCTTTTTCCCCGCGCCTGGCGTCGTCCTCGAACTGGAAGGCCACAGTGACCCCGTTGGCCTCGATCATGGGCAGCGGCTTTCTCGTCAGCGCACCCCTGCTCGCGGGAATCGTCGGTAACCTGGCGATCCTGTTTATGGCCCTACTGCTCGTGCTGGCCTTCTTGGTGGGTGGCGCGATTCGCTTCAACATCCGCCATTTCGAGCCTATCGAAACAGCAGAACACGGCCATGCACAAAACATCGCCTTCCTCTCTCGCATCGTGCTTGTCGCAGCGTATTTCATCTCGGTGACCTATTATCTCGAATTGATGGCTGCCTTCGTGTTCAAGGCGGTTGGCCTCCATAGCGAGGTGGCGGCACGAAGCCTGACCACGGCCATGCTGGTTGGCATCGGTGTGGTTGGTATCTGGCGCGGGTTGAAAGAGCTGGAAGCCATCGAGAAATTTGCCGTCGCCTTGAATCTGGGCGCGATCGGTGCTCTGATCGCTTCTCTTGCGGTTTACAATGTTCACCTGGCGCTGGCCGGTACATGGGCGCTCCCGTCCCTCTCTTCGGGTATCGATCTTCACGACATCCGGGTCCTTCTCGGATTGCTGATCGTGGTTCAGGGCTTCGAAACGTCGCGGTACCTGGGAGATGAGCATCCCGCCGAGCAGCGTATCGCGACCATGCGCAACGCCCAGCTCATCTCCAGCGTCATCTACCTGGTGTTCATCGCGCTGGCGACGGTACTTTTCAAGAGCGGCCTGGGCGCAGATGTAACGGCCATCATCGACATGACACGGCCTGTGGCTCTCGTTCTTCCATTTCTGCTCGCTGTGGCCGCGATCGGCAGCCAGTTCACCGCAGCAGTCGCCGACACCGAAGGCGCCGGGGGTTTGATCGAAGACATCAGTGAGCGAAAGATATCATCGCGCTATGCCTATTCACTGATTCTCATTATTACAGTCGTCATGACCTGGTCAACAAACGTGAACCAGATCATCGCCTACGCATCGCGGGCCTTCGCACTGTTCTACTCTCTGCAGTGTATTGTCGCGTGGGTCGTCGCCTTTCAGTTGAAAGACTCGTCTCGCCGGTTGCATCGTCTGGTGTTCTTTGCTTTCCTGGCTTTGATGTGTTTCCTAGTCTTTGCTTTCGGAATTCCGTCCGGCTGACGGAACAACTGATGGAAGAAAGCGTTGAATTCGGGTCATGCTGGACTACGAGGATGATTTGTCAGAGCTGACGGAGGATCATCGTGTACGTCATCATCATCATGTTTCATCTGGTCGGCTTCATGTCTTCGATCCATGCCCTTATGAGTACCCGAAGCTCCCAGGGCACTATCGCTTGGGTCGTTTCGCTCAATACATTCCCCTATCTGTCGGTGCCGGCCTACTGGATCCTAGGTCGCAGCAGATTCCAGGGTTATGTCACCGCACGAAAGGCGCGTGACCTCAAGATCCGGCATATCGTCGAGACGGCAATGGCTGAAACAAAGGCCCTTCGTTCCACGGGGGCTAGGAGCGGCGCCGCACAAGCCGCCGAGCTTCTCGCGGAAATGCCCGGCATTCGGAGCAACAGAGTTGAGCTCCTCATCAACGGTGAGGTCACCTTTGAAAGTATTTTCAGGGGAATCAAAGGGGCGAAAAACTACGTGCTGGTCCAGTTCTTTATCGTCAGGGACGACGATCTCGGCCGTAAGCTCAAGGCGCTGCTGATCGCAAAAGTGCGGGAAGGCCTTCGGGTTTATTTTCTTTACGACGAAGTCGGATGCCGGAAGCTCCCGAAGCGCTATATCAGGGAACTCAGGGAAGCCGGCGTGGGGGTCTCCGATTTTCATAGCCGCAAGGGGCCGCACAACCGTTTCCAGATCAACTTTCGGAATCACCGCAAAATCGTCATCGCCGATGGGCACACGACATGGATCGGTGGCCACAACGTCGGCGACGACTACCTCGGGAAGGGACCGCTGGGCCAGTGGAGGGACACCCACCTCCGGATTGAAGGTCCGGCGACCCTGGCGGTACAGCTCTCTTTCTTCGAGGACTGGCACTGGGCCACCGACGCGGTCCTCGATCTCGAATGGAAATCGCAGCATATTGTCGAGAATGGGGTGGATGTGCTTGTGATTCCGACAGGCCCGGCCGACCGGCTGGAAACAGCCGGCCTGATGTTTATCGACGCAATCAACTCCGCCAGGGAACGCATCTGGATCTCCAGCCCCTATTTCGTGCCCGACAAGGCGGTCATGGCGGCCCTTCAGCTTGCCGGTCTCCGCGGCGTTGATGTTCGCATCCTCATCCCGGACAAACCGGATCACCCGGCGGTCTACCTCTCCGCCTTTTCCTACTTTGACGAAGCATCCATCACGGGGGTCCAGTTTTACCGCTACACCAGGGGCTTTCTTCACGAAAAGGTCATGTTGGTCGACCATCGCGTCGCTTCGGTCGGCACGGCCAATTTTGACAACCGCTCGTTTCGACTCAATTTTGAGATCACCGCTTTTGTTCCCGATGAGGCCTTTGCCGCCACTGTCGAGGACATGTTCCTGGATGATTTTGCAGTGTCCCGCCGGATGCAGCCCTCAGACCGGGACAATCGCTCCTTCTGGTTCAAAGTGGGAGTCAACCTCGCCCGGCTCGCCTCTCCGCTGCAGTAGGCGAAATCCAACGAGGCCGGTCGACCGGTGCGCTTGGGCCCCTTACATTTGATGGGCCCCGAAAATGTCGCTTTTGATCATGTCCTTGTCGCGATTGGGCATGGACGTTTGGGCGTGATCGACCGATGTTGGGAGAGAAGAAAAGGAGGTTCGCATGAGACAGACACGAACAGCAACAATTCTGGCAGTCTTCGTTCTGGCCGTCCTCGTCGGGTCGACGGGCTGGGCCGGTTTTGCAGGGACGGACGTCTTCGTGGCCTCGGTTGGACACGGAAGGGGCGCGGGAGGGTCCCAGTGGAGGACCACAGTCTGGATCAGCAATCCCGGGAGTTCGCCGGCGGACTGCCAGGTGCAGTTCTTGCCCCGAGGGGAGAGCAATCCTGCGCCCGCCGGCACCTACAGTATTACGGTCCAACAGGGCGATACGCTTCGCTTTGACGATGCCGTCTGGACCCTCTTCGGGCTTGAGGGGTACGGAGCCTTGCGCGTCACCTCCAGCACCGATGTGATTGTCAACTCCCGGATTTATAACCAGGAGGGTTCCGATCCATCAGCGACGCAAGGGCAGTTCTTCTGCGCACTGCCGACCTCCTTCTCCCTCAAACCCGGACGCTATACCGACGTACTCGGAGTCAACCAGGCTGAAGACGGCGCCTTCCGCTACAACTTCGGCATCGTCGAGACCTCGGGACACGAGGTAACTCTGGAGGTAACGCTTGTCGACGGTAACAGCAGCGGTCTCGGTGCCAAGGTATACAGTCTTGGTCCGTATGGGGTCATGCAGGTCAACGTCTCGGACCTGGAAGGGGTCGGGAGCACAACTTCGGAGAATGCGAAGCTCCACTTCTACCTCCGTCCCGAGAGCACCGGTCAGGCCATCGTCTTCGGCTCCGGGATTGCCAACGCCTCTCAGGATCCATCAACCTTCGAGATGACCGTGGATGTACCTAGCGGGGCCGGTGACGGCGACATCACTGCGGTCAACGCAGGTGATGGACTTGAAGGTGGTGGGACTTCGGGCGATGTGACGCTGTCAATCGCTGATGGAGGCATCACCGGACCAAAGATCTCCGAAAATGCCGTCAAGACCGCCAAGATCAAGGATGGCGCCGTCACAACCTCAAAGATTAGCGGCGCCGGCGCTTCCTCCGGCCAGGTGCTCAAGTACAATGGATCCTCCGTGACCTGGGCCGATGACGAGACGACAAGCGGCGGCGGGAGCGATGAGATCACGGCGGTCAACGCAGGCGTCGGCTTGACCGGCGGAGGTTCATCGGGGGACGTGACGCTGTCGGTCGCCAACGACGGGATCGTTTCAAGCATGATTGCCGATGGCGCTGTCACAAACTCGAAAATCAGCGGTGCCGGTGCGAGTTCGGACCAGGTACTGAAATTTAACGGCTCGTCCGTGAGTTGGGCGGCCGATGAAGGGATGACCCTGCCGTACTCGGGAACGACAAGCTCCGGCAACCCGGCTTTCAAGGTGACCCACACAAACGGCGGCATGGGTATTTGGGGTGAGAGCAACAGCAACGCCGGTGTTTACGGCAAGAGCAACGTCAACACCGGCGTCTACGGCTACAGCGCGAGTGGCGTCGGGGTGAGCGGGAATAACAGTTCCAGCGGCAACTACGCCAACCTCGGCACACCCGACTATGGCGTGAGGGGTGTCGGCGCCGGTGACCACACCGGCGTTCACGGCGAGAGCACCAGCGGCTACGGAGGCCGGTTCATCAGTTCGAGCGCCCATGGCGTGTACGGTAGCACCTCCGGTACCGGGGATGCCGGCGTTCTTGGTACCGGCGGGACCTATGGAGTCCTGGGCCAGGCCAGCGGCAGCGGTCATGCCGGTATCGCCGGACAGAATGAGAGCAGTGGAGGCTACGGAGTCTGGGGAATCAGTACCGGAGGGTCAGGCCTGGCAGGGAAGTTCTCCGGGAACGTCGATGTCGCCGGCTGGCTCACCGTGATGAGCAGCGCATCCCATGCAGTCATTGATGGAGTCCAAACCGGCACAACCTACGCTGGCGTGGTCGGTGAATCGAGCGTCACGAACGGCCTGGGTGTCTCGGGGTACTGCAACGGCAGCGGGGGAACAGGCCTTTACGGCTACGCTCCCTCCTCCGGCTTGGCTGCCTGGCTCAACGGCGATGTGCATATCAACGGGGACCTTTCAGTGGGCGGCAGCATCTCCAAGGGCGGTGGGTCGTTCAAGATTGACCATCCGCTGGATCCGGAGCACAAGTACCTCTACCATTCGTTCGTGGAATCTCCCGACATGATGGACATCTATAACGGGAACGTCATGACTGACGATCGGGGGTATGCCACGGTGGTGTTGCCCAAGTGGTTCCAGGCACTCAACCGGGATTTCCGCTATCAGTTGACGGTGATCCAGGGGGGCGACCAATGGGCGCTGGCTCGAGTCGTGCAAAAGATCGAAAACAACAGCTTCGTCATCCAGACCAGCGCTCCGAGCATCGAGGTTTCCTGGCAGGTCACGGGCATCCGGCACGACGCCTGGGCGGAGGCTCACCGTATTCCGGTGGAGCAAACCAAGCCCGAGGTCGAGCAGGGGCACTACCTCCATCCCGAACTCTACGGACAATCCTTCGAAGAGAGTGTCGAGCATGCCCGCCATCCCGAGATAACGGAGGACGGCCGCCTCATGAAGGATCAGCCCGAGCACTAACACGCAGTGCAGGAACCGGTGGCCGGCCTGGAAGCCCCTGCCGCTCCAACAAACAACCCCCCCCCGTCTCCGCGGGGGGCGGGTTTCTCGATGTTTGGGGACAGCCTCCCCATTCCACGTAGCTTACGGACTGCATCACGACTCGACGAAGAGGGCGGTGCGATGTCCTTAGCCGAAGGTGCCAATCGAGGCCCCGGCCGCGAACCGGGACCGTGGCGGCGGTCGAGGGCGGGACAACGACACGCTCGGGATTCTCACCTTTCATCGCACCGAATTTCAGGGGACCAGCCCCCTCCCCCATCACACCTTTTTCCCTCTTCTTCAATCCGTGCAATCCGTGGTTCATTTTTCGGGTCATCTCGCAAATGACGAGGTGGGGTCAAATTTTGCTTGAAGGCTCTGGATTCGGGGCCGCTCGCCCGAAAACACATCACACAGGAGACAATCGTCTTGCCGAGTAGCCGGTTGTCCCTGGCTTCGTCGACAGAATATGAGCGCTTCTCGCGGGAAGCGCTTCGGATACGCTAAAGTAGGGATTGAGATTTGAAAGGAGAAAACTCATGACAGGCAGGAACCGCAATCTCAATTCGATGGTGCTGCTCATCATCCTCCTGACCCTCAGAACACCCGGCTTCGCCGGGGACAAAGTATCCGGCAAAGCAAATCAGCTTTTCACGATCCGAATGGATATCAATTTTGAGGTCGAGGAAGTCAACATTCCCGGCTGGGAAGAAGGGGCCTTCTCGGAACCAGTGGGCGCCGGCCGGGTCGAAACCCGCCTCGCTTTCCCTTCCGAAGGTGGATTTCCTTCGGTGCAGGTCGGAGAAGCCGAAATCACCCGTTATGGGTGCAAAGGGAACGCCGGCTGTACCTGCACGGCTCCTCCGGAGATTTTTTCCACACTCTGGAAACCCGTCATCCTGGATGATATCCGGTGGGACAAGTCGAACAAGATGATGATTGTCAAAGGCCCGCTGGGGCATCCCGAAGACAAAACAACGATTCGGGTCAAATGTCCCGGCGTCTCCACTTCCGTCGAGGATCATCCCCTCTACAAACTCCTGGGCGCTCTCGGCACGGACAATACGGAACGAAAGAGCAGAGGATTTCAGATCCCTCTGACCGGGCCGGGACCCTGGAAGAAGAAATTTCCTCGTGAACTCTACGCGATGGGCCCAAAAGTCTTTCGTGCCGAGATTATCGTCACCATCAGCGACACGGCGCCCGAGGCCCCCCCTGAGAATCGAGCCGCCGGGCGCTGAATCGTCAAACGGAAAAATCTCCTTCGCCGGAGCCGCCGCCGTCTGAGGGCTCGCGCAAGCAATAATTACTGCCCCGTTCGGGAGGCAGATAACGATCCCTCTCCGACCTGCCGCTTCACAATTCTGCAGAACCAGGGTGTATGATGCCTCTGAAAGGAGGAAGCATGGCTTCCCGAATTTTTTTCAGACTTTCTGCGAGCATTCTATTGATCGTCCTTGCGTCCGCCTGCGGGCCTCGTGAGACCCCCGAACAGCATCTTGCCAGAATGCGAAACGGACACGAGATTACTCCGACGGGTGTCATTCCCTCGACCGACGCGGCGGGTGAACCGAGGATGATCGTTGATCTCAGGGTGACCAACAAGCTGGTCGAGAAACTCAATCATCTGACCATCCTGGTACGGGTCACAGGCGCCGATGGGTCGGAGAAGCTGCTCAAGCCCGTGACTTTGGACCTCAGCGACTGTCGGCCCGGTGTCGGCGCCCAGATGGCGGCCGTCATCGACGGTTTCGCATTGGCCGACGACGATCAGGTCAGCGTTGAAATCGCCAGGAATCTCTCTCCGGAAGAGTTGAGGGCCCTGCCCGAGTTCCAGGATCTCAAGACAGATTGATGTCCGTGGGTTTCCCGCTCAGAGCCCGGATTCCGTTCTACTGGGCCTCTCCTTCGTCGGGCAGACCAAAACGAAGTTGCAGGGCTCGTCGGAGCCTGGGCAACACCTTCCGATCAAAGTCATCAAGATGATCGGGGGTATTCCGCTCGACGGATTTTCGGGTCGCTTCGATCAGTCGAAGGCCCTCGCAGAGCTTCAGCTCGGAATCATGACGAAGGGTCTCGAGGGTAATTTCGAGTATCGTCCTGAGGGAAGCCTTGAAGGCACGGTTTTCTCGATTCATCACGAACATCTTCCTCGTGCTTGAGAACAGGGGGTCGGAGCATGTTATTTCATCATCGCAGCGATTTTCTCGACGAAATCATCGAGATCGCGAAACTCGGCGCAGATCAGATCAGACCCCACTTTCGCAGCCTCGCCCAGGGCGACGTCACGGAAAAGGCCCGAAACGACCATGTCACGGTCGCGGACCGGGCCTCGGAGCAGGCCATCATCGAGGCCATCGGCCGACGATTCCCGGAACACAGCATTCTCGCCGAGGAGGGGGGATGGGAAAAACAATCCCCCGATCAGCCGACGTGGATCATCGACCCCCTGGACGGAACAACGAATTTTGTCCACGGCATTGCCCATTTCGCCGTCTCCATCGGTATCCTCTACGAAAAGGAGATCCACTTCGGAGTCATCTATGACCCGATCAAAGAGGATCTCTTTTCCTTTTCCCGCGGCGAAGGCGTCTCCTGGAATGGAAACTCCTGCGCCCTGAACCCCCGGCCGAGTCTCAGGGGCAGTCTGCTGGCAACCGGTTTCCCCTTCAAGGCCCACGAACACCTGGATGAATTTCTCCAGATCTTCCGCGAGACCTTCCTCCGCGCCAAGGCCATCCGGCGCACGGGATCGGCTGCCCTGGACCTCGCCTACACCGCCGCCGGAATCTACGACGGCTTCTTCGAATTCTCACTGGCGCCATGGGATCTCGCTGCGGGAATCGGGATGATCCGGGAACTCGGCGGACTCGTGATCGACATGCTGGGAAAAGAGGGCGAGGATCCCACGCTGGTACTGGAAACCGGCAACCTTCTCTGCGGATCACCAGGTGTCGTGCGGGAGCTGCGGGCCGTCATCGGCGACCTTCATCGGAAAAAATGATATCCTTCTGAAATGGAGTTGTTTGGAGTTTCAGTCTCACCCGAACTCCTGGGTTTCAGCCTGAGCCTGGGACTATCCCTGCTGATCGGTTTCGAGCGAGAAGAACGCCGCCCCCAGGTATTGACGATCTTCGGAGGCGTCCGGACCTATCCATTGATCGGCCTCTCGGGCTTTCTTCTGGCAACAATTTTCCCCCAAACGGTCCTACCCTTCTGCGCGGGACTGCTGATCCTTGGACTGCTCCTCTTTGCCTCCTACCACTCCACATCGGATACGGCGCCCGGCCTGACCTCCGAGGTTGCGGCGATCATCACCTACATCCTGGGCGGCGTCATCGCCCAGGGTTACTACTGGCTGGCGGCCGCCACCGGGATCATCGCCGTCACCCTCCTCCAGGAGAAGAAGCGCCTCGAGAGCCTTGCAATCGGACTCCCGAAAGAAGAGCTGCGGACCCTCCTCCGCTTTCTGCTCCTGACAGCTGTCATTCTCCCGGTCGTGCCCCGGCAGGACTTCACCACCTTCAAGCTCAATCCCTTTACGATCTGGCTGGTCGTTGCAGCAGTCAGCGCGGTTTCCTACGCCTCCTATCTGCTCCAGAAATTCCTCGGGGAGAAACGCGCACTCCTGCTGGCGGGTCTCCTCGGCGGCGCCTACTCATCAACGGTCACGACCGTCGCCCTGGCACGACAGTCGAAAAACGCGGACACTTGCCTCGCACCACACTACGCAGGCGCAATCCTTGCCGCCACGGGCTCCATGTATATCCGGCTCTGGATCCTGATCCTGATCTTTTCCCCGATCCTGGCCCGGCCGCTGACCCTGCTCTTCTGGACACTGGGCCTCCTGGCCATCCTGATCGGCACCCTGATGAACCGAAAACAGGATGAGGACTCCTGCGAAGACAGTCCTGATAACGAGAAGGAACACAACCCCCTGGATATCAGCTCGGCTCTGAGTTTTGCAGCGATTTTCACGGTGGTCCTGGTCGTCACGCGGCTGGTCTCCAGGCACTTCGGCTCGACCGGAATCGCCGCGATGGCCGTCATCATGGGCGCTTCGGATGTCGACCCCTTCATCATGGGACTGACCCAGACCGTCGGCGGCAGTCTCTCAGTTGCACACGCAGCGCTGGCCGTTGTCATCGCCGCCGCTTCGAACAACGTCATGAAAGGGATCTACGCCTACTCATTCGGGGAGAAATCAGCCGGCCGACTGAGCCTGATCCTGCTGGCTTCAACGGGAGCGATCAGCGTCCTCGCCTTTATCCTGCTGTCTGCGATATAGCCAGGCGACACCACGCCAGCGGACCGCGACATCGCCCCTGGAGCCACCTTCCCAGCGCAGTACCATCTCACGCCCGGCGACGGGTCCGTCTGCCGGCATCAGTCGGTACATGGCCGCAGACTCGGGTCTTTTCGGATGCACGCAGGTCAAGCCGCTGAGAGGCCCGAGAAAGGGCTCCGGCAGGCCCGAGGCGCCCCGAAAATAAAAGCCGCCCCCGAAGAAATCCTCAACGCCCGTCCCATGCCAGGAAGCGGTCTTTTCCCCGTCGATAAAGAACTCCTCATCTCCCTCAAGAAAATCCCAGGCGCCTCCGACTCCCCCAACCGAAAGAAAAATGCCTGCCAGCCGAACCCGACCGGACAGCCGAAGCAACTCCGAACTCCTGCCCGTATTGAAACCGGTACTGTCGATGGCCCTGGCCTCGAAGCTGCCCGCATCCTTCGGCGGAGAGGAGCGGGAGCTTCGGACGGAGTATTCCACATCGACCGGGTCTCCGGATTTCAGACTGAGAAAGACCCTCGCCTGCTCGCGGAAGGGCATCGGAAAATAGCAGTAGAGAATACCGTCCACACCACCGATGAAGAGCGAGTTGGGCGGCGGACACTCGGCGCCTCCGATTCCAAAGAACCAGGGAAGGCCGAGATTCACCGTCTCCCGGCCGTCAAAGTCCATCCTGAGTTCCACGTCGGGCCAGCGATCCCTCGGCAGTAAGAGCAGCAGGGCATTGATCTGCCCACTCCCCTCAAGCCTGAGAACTTCCAGAGGGAGGCCCATTTCCAGGCGGATGGAATCGTGGCGGGTCTCATCATCTCTTATAGGCCAGGGATCGCGGCCGGCATACCTGAAGCGACTGAAGAGTTTCCTGGCGTCCTTTTCCCGGGACCCATCGGAGTCCGCAGGCACCTTCTTGAGGGCCATCCCGCTGACCTGGTACCAGATCTTCGCTTTCTCCGCACCGACCAGCGAGACTCGGCAACCCGAGCGAAAAGAAATGGGCAACCGGGAAAGATTCCCTCCGCCATGGTCCCGATAGTCCTGCACGAGAATCGGCACAGCCTCCCGCGAGACCCCGGAAAAGAAAGCCGCCGCAGCGACATCAATCAGCGGCTCGGCTTCCCCGTTGATCCGGATTCTCAGGCGAATCTGCTCATCGATGGCCTCGGCTCTGCCCTCACCCTGGGTCATCCAGATTCGACTGAGAATTCCGACGCCTTCAGCCTCGAAGATCACCGCTTCTCCATCGACAATTTTCAGAAAACGTGGATCACCCTCCGAACTCCGATCGAAGGGCGCCCATCCCGGGGCATGACTGGAGCGGAACAGCGTATGGAGACCATCAGGAATCCTCGAAAGAACACCGGGGTCTTTCCAGTACTCCCAGGGTCGGGGACCGGCGGGATTCTCCCCGGCCGCAACCATGGCGGCACAGAGGCAGAGACACAGTGCCGGGAGGATTTTCTTCACGTCAGGAGTTCCTCCCCGGAACGGAGCATCGCCGCGTAGACCCCGCCGGCCTCCGCCAGACTCTGATGATCACCGAATTCGACAATCATGCCCCCTTCCATGACGGCTATCCTATCAGCCTTCCGAACCGTCGACAGTCGATGAGCAATGACAATGACCGTTCTGCGGCTGAAGACCTTCTCCAGTGCATCCTGGATCAGCTTTTCCGTCATCGAGTCAATACTGGCCGTCGCCTCGTCGAGGATGATCAGCTCTCCGAAATGAGCCATTGCCCGGCAGAGGCTGAGAAGCTGGGCTTCACCGACCGAGACATCGTGTCCCCGTTCTCTCAGGACGGACTCCCATCCCAGGGTGGCGGCAATGCCGTCCGCATGCACGAGTGCAGCCGCCTGATCTCTCCGGTCTTCCGAAATCTCCGGATGATCCAGGCGCAGATTGAAGTCCAGTGACTCGCTGAAGAGCTGGGGATCCTGGTGCACACCCGAAATTCCGCTCCTGAGGCCCCGGAGTGCCAACTCCCTCAATTCATGGCCATCGACTCGAATCGACCCCCGATAACCCGAATAGGAGCCGTCCAAAAGGCGCGTCAGCGTGGTCTTGCCGGAGCCCGTACTGCCAACCAGGGCCACCGTTTCCTTGGGCCGGATCTGCAGATTGATTCCTTTGAGGATGTCGGGGCCTTCCTTCCGATACCTGAAAAACACATCCTTCATGACGATGTTTCCCTCGATACCGCTCAGAGCCTCTCCCCTCTCAAGGTCAACCCCCTCGTGGTCCAGGAGATCGAAGATCTTCTCCAGGGCCGCACTGCCCCTCTGGATCATGGCAATCTTGGCCGACAATTCGCGCAGAGGCTTGAAAAGACGATTGAGGTACTGCAGAAATGCCAGGAGAAGTCCCGCGGAAATCGCTTCTTTCGGCGCCAGACCCAGCGGCGCCAGGAAGCCGGCGCCGTACCAGAGCATCAGGGCCACCGAAATCGCCGAGGCGCCGTCTACAGCCGCATAGATCACGGCATCATAGATATTGGAGGTCGTCGTCGCATTCCGGAAGTGTCTGTTGAGCCCCTCGAAACGCCCGGCCGCCTCTTCTTCGGCATTGAAAAGCTGGAGGGTCTCAACCCCGTCAACCCGCTCGGAGAGAAAGGCATTGACTGCAGCGAGGGCTTCCCGGATCTCCAGGTAGAGGCGACGGAGCTTTTTCCGCATGAAGTTGAGCAGACCAAGAAGGATCGGGGAAAACAGCAGGAGCACCAGGGTCATCCGGAAATCCAGCCAGAACATCGCCATCAATGTTCCACCGATCATGAGAAGATCCAGAATGATCGCAATGAGGCCCATTGAGAATGCCTCTCCCAGGGCATCAACATCCGAAGTCGACCGCGTCATGAAACGGCCTGCGGGCTGCGATTCAAGGAAGGATCGGGGAAGCGAAAGCAGTCTCTGATAAACCTCGGCCCTCAGCCTGATGATCGTCCGCTGGCCCGCCCACGCCATTGCCAGCACATAGATCCCCTCAACGATGTAGGCGCCGACCAGAGTCGCCAGGTAGACGAGTGCCAGGGTACTCAGTCCTTCAATGAGGCCCGGCGTCACGTGCTCGTCGATGATCCTCTTGACGAGATATGGCTGAGCCAGATTCAGGGCCGCCGCCATGGGGGTCAGGATGAGGGCCAGCACAAAGGCCCAGGAATCTCTCCGCATCAGGGGCCAGAGCCTGCGCAGCGCATTGAGATCACTCCGCTTTCTCACAGCTTCCTCCCTGCCGGTCCCGCAAGGGCGTGAGGTCGCTCCTGCTGCAGTTCCCAGGCCGAGCGATAGCTTGCCACGGTCTCGATGAGTTCCCTGTGGGGCGCCAGCGCGACCGACCTTCCCTCCTCGAGTACCAGCACCCGTGAGGCCCGCTGAAGAACCGAGAGGCGATGGGAAGTCATCAGGACTGTCGGTCTCAGCTCTGATTCCTGGAGGGAGAGCAGAGTATCGACCAGGCGTTGTTCCGTGGAGTGATCGACTGCCGACAGCACATCGTCCAGTATCAGGAAGCAGGCACCCCGGTACAGGGCCCGCGCCAGAGCAACCCTCTGGCGCTGACCGCCGGAGAGACTTATGCCTCGCTCCCCCACCACGGTATCCAGTCCATCGGGAAGCGCCTCGAGATCCTCTCTGAGAGCTGCCTTCTCCACAACCCTTTCCAGACGATCCGGATCAAGGCTCTCGGCCATGAGGACATTCGAACGGATGGTCTCGGAAAACAGGAATGGACGTTGAGAAACGAAGGCCATCCGGCGCCGCCAGGAGTCGAGATCGAGATCCAGCAGATCGACACCATTCACAAAAA
>JANTFG010000004.1 GCA_024763555.1 Thermoanaerobaculales bacterium | reverse complement strand
GGATTCTTCAGTGTCAATCCAAGATATGTTGTGCTGAGATTCACTTTCTCCTCCTGTCTATCCTATTCGTCGGAGCCGTGAAAGTCCATTGCAGCCAACTGCTGATAGACCCTGAAGCGACGCGAGACGGCTCCCTGCGCCTCTGCGAGAAGCATTTTCGACCGTTCGGGGTCGGCCTTCTGCAACATCCGGAATCGAGTCTCCTTGAGGGCGAAGTTCTCAAAAGGCGTCTTGATCTTCTTGACGTCCATTTTGAGAGGATTTTCCCCCGCCTCGATCCGCCGGGGATCGAAACGATAGAGCGGCCAGGCGCCGGAATCCACCAGGAGGTTCTGGTGCTCGATACCCTCCGCAAGCGAATAGCCATGCGCGATGCAGTGGGAGTAGGCGATGATCAGGGACGGTCCGCGGTAGCTCTCCGCCTCGACAAAGGCCTGTACCGTTTGCCGATCCTTCGCCGCGGAGGCAACCTGCGCGACGTAGACATGACCGTAGGACATGGCCATCATCCCGAGATCCTTCTTTTCAACCGCCTTACCGCCCATGGCGAATTTCGCCACGGCGCCCATCGGCGTCGCCTTGGAGGCCTGGCCGCCGGTATTTGAATACACGCCGGTGTCCAGGACCAGGATATTGACGTCGCGCCCGGAACCCAGCACGTGATCCAGGCCGCCGTAGCCGATGTCATAGGCCCAGCCGTCACCGCCGACAGCCCAGACGCTCTTGCGTACGAGATAGTCAGCCACTGAGGTCAGATCCTGAGCCGCCCTTCCCTTGAGGCCACTGAGTTTCTTCTTGAGTTCCTCAACCCGGGCACGCTGTTCGGCAATCTCGGCCTCGGTATTCTGGGGCGCTGAAAGCAGGGCCTCAACCAGGGTATCTCCCACATCTCCGCTCAGGGAGCGCAGCAGGTTCTCCGCACGATGCGCGGCAAAGTCAACCGCCAGGCGGAATCCCAGGCCGAACTCGGCATTGTCTTCGAAGAGGGAGTTGGACCAGGCCGGTCCACGGCCGTTGAGATCGGTGGTATAGGGGTTGGTCGGCAGATTGGCGCCGTAAATCGAGGAGCAGCCGGTCGCATTGGCGATCAATGCCCGATCCCCGAAGAGCTGGGTCATCAGCTTGACATAGGGAGTCTCGCCGCAGCCCTCGCAGGCCCCCGAGAACTCGAAGAGCGGCTTCATAAACTGCACGCCCTTGACATCGAGCTTGAGCTTCGTGCGATCCACCTCGGGGAGATCGAGGAAAAACTCGAAGTTCTCCTCCTCGGCCTCACGCAGCGGCATCTGCGGGTGCATGTCCAGAGCCTTGTGTTTCGGGTTGCTCTTGTCCTTCGCCGGACAGACCTTCGCACAGAGCGTACAGCCGGTGCAATCCTCCGGGGCCACCTGAATCGTGAACTTCCAGCCGGCGAAGTCCTTGCCCTTGAAGTCCACTGACTTGAAGGTCTCCGGAGCATGCTCCAGACCCGCAGGATCATAGACCTTAGAGCGAATCGCCGCGTGGGGGCAGACCATGGCACACTTGTTGCACTGGATACAGAGGTTTTCGTCCCAGACGGGGATCTCGATAGCAATATTGCGCTTTTCCCACTGGGTCGTGCCCATGGGCCAGCTGCCGTCGACCGGGAAGGCCGAAACGGGCAGCAGATCGCCCTTATTGGCCAGCATGACGGCCGTGACCTTCTGTACGAAATCGGGGGCCTGCTCCGAAACGATCGGGGGACGGCAGCGGCTCGCCGTAACGGCCGAGGGCACCTTGACCTCGTGGAGGTTTTCCAGGGTGGAATCCACCGCGCGGAAGTTCAGCTGAACGATCTCATCGCCCTTCTTGCCGTAGGTCTTCTTGATGGCGCCCTTGATCTTTGCAATCGCCTCCTCTCTCGGAAGAATGCCCGAGATCGCGAAGAAGCAGGTCTGCATGATGGTATTGGTCCGCCGGCCCATTCCCGTCTCAAGCGCGACAGCCGTCGCGTTGATCGTATAGACCTTGAGTTTCTTCTCGATGATGCTTTCCTGGACCTCTTTCGGGAACTGATCCCAGATCTGCTCAGGACCGAAGGGGGAGTTCACCAGGAAAGTCGCTCCGGGCTCGGCGTATTCCAGGACGTCGTACTTGTCGAGGAAGACCCACTGGTGGCAGGCCACAAAATTGGCCCGCTTGATGAGGTAGGAGGAGCGGATCGGGCGGGGACCGAAACGCAGATGGGAGATGGTGATCGCTCCCGCCTTCTTGGAATCGTAGACGAAATAGCCCTGCGCGTAGTTGTCGGTTTCCTCACCGATGATCTTGATGGAGTTCTTATTGGCGCCGACGGTTCCATCGGAACCCAGACCGAAGAAGACGCCCCGGAAGACATCATCCGCCGGAATTGCGAAATCATCATCAACCTTCAAAGAGGTGTGCGTGACATCGTCGACGATACCCACCGTGAAGTGATTTTTCGGCTTCCCTTCCGCGAGATTGTCAAAAATCGCCTTGACCATACCTTCATTGAATTCCTTGGAGGAAAGCCCGTACCGTCCCCCGACCACCGAGGGCTCGGAAGCAAAGGGCAAACGCCCTTCGGTCCTGGCTTCCGCCACCACCGAGAGAACATCGAGGTAGAGCGGTTCGCCGGTACACCCGGGCTCCTTGGTCCGATCCATGACGGCAAGGGCCTTCGTCGTTTTCGGCAGGGACGCGAGGAAAAGCTTCCCGTCAAAGGGCCGATACATCCGCACTTTCAGGACACCGACCTTTTCGCCCTGCCCAGCGGCCCACTCGACATATTCATGGACCGCCTCGGCGCCGGAGCCCATGATCACGATGACGCGCTCCGCATCCGCCGGCCCCTCGTACTGATAGGGAGCATAGTGCCGGCCGACTACCTTTTCGAATTTCGCCATCGCATCCGCAACATGCGAGGGACATGCCTCGTAGAATCCGTTGATTGCTTCCCTCGCCTGGAAGAAAACGTCGGGATTCTGGGCGGTCCCACGCAGAACGGGCTTGTCCGGCGTCAGGCCTCGCTCCCGGTGAGCGTGGATTGCATCTTCATCCATCAGCTCGCGGAGCTGCTCGTCACTGATCTCCTCGATCTTGGCGACCTCGTGGGAGGTCCGGAAACCATCGAAGAAGTGAACGAAGGGAATCCTGCTGGCAAGAGAAGCCATCTGGGCGATCGCCGCAAAATCATGGGCTTCCTGCACTGAGCCCGAGGCCATCATGCCCCAGCCCGTCTGGCGGCAGGCATTGATATCGGAGTGATCGCCGAAAATCGAGAGCGCATGGGTTGCCACCGTCCGCGCAGCCACGTGGAAAACGGTTGCCGTCAATTCGCCGGCAATCTTGTACATGTTGGGGATCATCAGCAGGAGGCCCTGAGAGGCCGTAAAGGTAGTTGTCAGAGCACCACCCTGCAGGGAGCCATGCACCGCACCGGAGGCGCCGCCTTCCGACTGCATTTCGACGACGTCCGGCGTATTCCCCCAGATATTCTTCCGCCCGCGGGCGGACCATTCATCCGCATGCTCACCCATCGGCGAGGAGGGGGTGATCGGGTAGATCGCACATACATCATTAATCCGATGGGCAACCGAGGATGCCGCCTCGTTTCCATCAATCATCACGGTCTTCATTCTCATCATGTTTACCTCCCGGCTCGGCCTTCCGGAGTCTCGTTGAAAGGGCGAACATGTCGCCTGAAGGGCGACCTCGCCCGATAGCATACTCTCCTCGTCCGAGACTGACAAGAGCGAATCTAAGTCTCTTTTATTTCATATTTTTAACATGATCTATTTCGTGACTCTGGAGGCTCGTTTCTTGCCCAGCCAGATATTGAGTGAGTTATTCCTTGAAAGAAAGGGAATCACCGGAGGTCTTCTGCGCCCCAGCTCGTCGAGAATTCCGTGAATTCTCCGATTTCTCCCGTCAAGCCTCAGCCCGGAATTCAACGTTTCCACCGCCTTGGCACGGTCGTTACGTTCCATGTACACCAGCGCGAGGTTTGCCCGGTGCTGGGGGTCCAGCGGATTCGTCCGCAGTGAAATCTGACAGTATTTGACGGCCTCCGCATAGCGCCGCCTGACCATGGCGACACAGAGTCCATAATAGGAAAATGCCGCTGCAGAAACCCTCTTGTCGCCGATCGTACCGCCGGCAAGACGGTCCAGGTGCTTTTCAAAAACGCCGATCGCTTCTTCATACGAGGCACTCTTCGTCAGCTCGATCGCCTGGAAAACTTCTTCGTGGGCCTGAGTATCATCTTTACCTTGATTTTCCATGCTGTGATTCTACTCCGGAGACTCGATTTTTTCCAGACCCGGACGGAAGAGCTGGGGGGCTTCTTGATATTCTCCCGCGGCGCTTGTACATTCTCAAAGAGTCGGCAGAATAGCCGGGCACAACAACTGGAGGATCATCATGGCACGCATCCTGGAGACCGAAACCATCGCGCCTGCATTCAAGCGATATCTCGTCGAAGCACCCGAAATTGCCAGAAAACACCAGGCCGGCCAGTTTGTCATCGTTCTGCTTCACGAGCACGGAGAACGCATCCCTCTGACGATTGCCGACTCGGACCCTGAATCCGGCACGATCACCCTCATCGTCCAGGAAGTCGGAAAATCGACGATGGAGATGGGCTTGCTTGAGGCAGGAAGCGAAATCCAGGTCGTCGGGCCACTTGGCAGCCCGACTCATATTGAAAATGTCGGCCTCTGCGTCTGCGTGGGCGGCGGCGCCGGTATCGCACCTCTCTTACCTATCGCCCGAGCGATGAAGAAGGCCGGAAACCACGTCGTCTCCATCCTGGGAGGCCGAAGAAAGGAATTCGTCATTCTCCGCGAGGAAATGGAAGCCGCCTCTTCGGAGATGATCTATACGACCGATGACGGCAGCTTCGGCCTGAAGGGATTCGTAACCCAGGCTCTCTCAAAATTCATCGAAGAGCGAGGCAAACCCGGAATCGTCATCGCCATTGGCCCGGCCATCATGATGAAGGCCGTCGCGGACATGACCAGGCCGCTGGAGATTCATACGGTCGTCTCTCTCAACACCATCATGATCGACGGCACGGGAATGTGCGGCGGCTGCCGCGTCTCGGTCGGCGGCGAGTCCAAGTTCGTCTGTGTCGACGGTCCCGAATTCGATGCTCATACCGTCGACTTCGACCTGATGATGAAACGCCAGCGAACCTTCATCAAGCAGGAGGAGATTGCACGACAGCTCTTTCTCAAGCACCATGAGTGTCAGGCGATTGAAGGGCGGGAGGTACAGTAATGGCCCGCGAACTGACAAAGAAGGAACGGATGGAGATCCAGAGGCATCCCATGCCGAGCCAGGACCCGAAAATCCGGGCTCACAACTTCGACGAGGTCGCCCTCGGCTACAACGCCGAAATGGCCGTTGCCGAGGCAGAGCGCTGCCTGGAATGCAAGAAACCACGCTGCGTGGAGGGTTGCCCGGTGGGGATCGATATTCCCGCCTTCATTCACGAAGTTCAGGATGGGAATTTCGAAAAGGCCCTCCAGGTCATCAAAGCCTCAAACACGCTCCCGGCCATTTGCGGCAGGGTCTGTCCCCAGGAGGATCAGTGTGAGCAGGTATGCGTGGTCGGGAATAAGCACAAGCCGGTGGCGATCGGTCGCCTGGAGCGCTTCGTCGCCGACTGGGAACGTTCCCAGGGCGCCATCTCGATGCCCGAGAGGCAGCCGGAAACCGGTTTTCGGGTTGCGATCGTCGGCTCTGGCCCCGCAGGATTGGCCTGTGCCGCAGAGCTTGCCATCCGCGGCCACTCTGTGACCCTCTTTGAAGCGCTCCACAAACCCGGCGGGGTCCTGGTTTACGGGATTCCCGAGTTTCGGCTGCCCAAGAAGATCGTGCAGGATGAAGTCGGGAATCTCGAGAAGCTCGGAGTGGAACTCCGACCTAATTTCGTTGTCGGCAAGACTGCGACCGTTCAAGAGCTTTTTGACGAGTACAACTACGACGCTATTTTCATCGGAACAGGCGCCGGACTCCCCTACTTCATGGGGATCCCCGGGGAAGATTCCATCGGCGTCTATTCAGCCAACGAATTCCTGACACGCGTCAACCTGATGAAAGGCTTCAGTTTTCCCAATTTCGACACGCCGGTCAACATGGGCTCCAAAGTCGCCGTCGTCGGCTCAGGCAATGTGGCCATGGACTGTCTGCGGACCGCTCTTCGTCTCGGCGCCGAGCAGGTCATCTGCCTCTACCGCCGCACCCGAGATGAGAGCCCCGCTCGCCTGGAGGAACTGGAACACGCCGAAGAGGAGGGCATCGATTTTCGCTGGCTCTCTTCCCCGGTCGAGATCTATGCCGATGAGGACGCATGCGTCACGGGCGTCCGGGTCCAGAAAATGCAACTGGGTGAACCGGACGCTTCCGGACGACGGCGACCGATGCCGATACCCGGAGAACTCTACGACATGGAGATCGATACCATCATCATGGGAATCGGCCAGGGGCCGAACCCTCTGGTCACACAATCGACGGAAGGTCTTCAGCTCAACCGCTGGGGAAATATCGTCGTCGATGAAACGACGATGATGACCTCGATCCCCGGAGTCTTTGCCGGAGGAGATATCGTTACCGGGGCAGCAACAGTTATTCTCGCGATGGGCGCCGGAAAGACCGCAGCGAAGGGCATCGACGAGTACCTCCGCCGGGAACTTCGGAAACCACGCTCAGCGTGATTCCAGAGAGGCTCTTCAAAGCACTCCCTGAGAGCATGAGCTGGGGTACACTGCTTCCGGAGGTCTCCATGCGTGGAAGCTCGGGTTTTTGGGCGAGACACCTCATCAAGGAGATTCGAAGCTTCTCTCAAGGGAGATGTGCATCCTGATGGAGAGTCGGCAGATACTCCATCTCAACATGACCGATGCTTTTCCGGAGGTCGTACCGGAACACCGGGAAGAAGTGGAATACCGCTAGATGTCCATCGGAGGGAATCTTCGAACGATGCCCTTTGCGGACCTGCTTCAATGGGTCTCGCAGAGCCGCAAGACCGGGACTCTCGTCATTGATGGTCTCGAATTCAAGAAAAAACTCACCTTCAACGAAGGTACGATCATTGCAGCTGCATCGAATAATCCGAAAGAGTACCTTGGCTACTATCTTGTAGGCTGGAAATTTATCGACGAGGAGGAACTTCCGGAATTGCTGGAGATGCAGGATCGTTACGGCGCCCTGCTCGGCGAGCTACTCGTCATGATCGGACGAATCAGCAGGGAGGAACTCACCCAGATCCTCACGGCAAAGACCGAGGAAAGTCTTTACGACATCTTCCTCTGGGAGGAAGCGGATTTCCAGTTCCTCGACAACGTTCTGCCGACCATGAAATTCGAACCCCTCCGGATCTCAGTGGATGCCCTGATCATGGAGGGAGTCCGCCGGAAGGATGAATGGGATCGAATGCGAGACAGTATCCCCAGCGCGGATTGGATCCCCCGCCTCAAGAGGGCCGTCGATGTCAAGCAACTGGGACCGGCGGAAATCAGCATCATCCGCCAGACTAACGGCCGCAACAGCATCGAGGATATCGCCTTGTCCTCCAGGCTCTCACCCTTCTACGTCGCGCAGTTCATCTATCAGGGCCTCCCGCATGACATCTTTACTCTTCTGCCCCCTTCCGACGCGCCAAAGGTCATCCCGGGTATGGCGGCCGCCGGCTGGCGACTGAAGCTCAGGGAAGCTGAGAAAGCATTGGAGAACCTGCATTTTCTGGATGCCTCAAGAATCATCCGGGCTATCCAGCGCGATTTTTCCGATACTCGGGAGGCCCTTGAGTTTTCAAAGGCCCTGGAAGGGCAACTTGAGGGGCTTCTCCAGGAGTCAGGAGTGACAGGCTCGGCAATCCCGGAACTGGCGATTGAGCTCAGCGAACTGACCCGCCTCGACTGCAGCCCGGACGAGGGCTTTCTCCTCTCCCGGATCAACGGAATCTACACGGTCGATGCGATCCTCAAAATCCTGCCGGGTCATCCTGACGATAACCGGATGGTTCTTGCGGAGCTGATCGGAAAGAAAATTCTTCGAATCAAGGACAACTGAAATGAGCCACTCTGCCGAAGGCCTTCCCCGCTATGACCCGGGAAGCAGCGGAGTGCACCGGCCGCCATCACGACGGCCGGATATGAGTTCTGATGCCCGACCGACTCGAGGATTCAAGCCGGCAAAGAAATCTCAGCGGCTCTCTTCCTGATATGCCAGGGTCACTGTCAGCCCATCTTCGGCCTGAACAATCGTCACGGTCAGACTGTGTCCCTGATCCGCGTTGGACCCCTGGAGGACCGTCATCGACTGATTGTCATGAGTGAAGCTATTCTTCTGTACCTCGAAGCCTTCATCCTTCAGGGTTTTCTCATAAAAGGCCTGAATCGCCTTCGCGTCGAGGTCCCCTTCCAGGGTGAGCGCGCCTTTTCTGGCGCCCTCGTCATCCGCCATGTACTGGCCTTTTGCAATCATTCCATCAGGAATCGGGAGCCACTCGGGATAAGCTCCCTCTGCGCCCTGCCCGACGATCATCGTCCCTTTCTCGGAACTGATCTTCAGTCCACCCTGCCCCTCGCCCTCTTCGGCTGAAATCTCCACATGGCCCTCTTCTGTGTCAAATGAGAACTTACCGTCCTTGAGTTCCTGGAGATTGACGGTAATTTCCTTCCCGCTCTTCTTTTCGCGGATCGTGATGGTTCCCGCTTCTGCATCCTCCGAAACTTCTTCGATATCCGGATGCATCTTCACAATCATCTTTGCAGCCGTCATTTCAGGGGAGGAACCGCTCAAGTCCCCGGCCACATCCTTGACCTTCTTTACGGCAAACACACCGAGAGCAATCACCACGACCAGCACGAGTGCGAGCAGCCCGGCACATCCAATTCCGAACCACGCCCATGTCGGCAGTCCTTTTTTTCCTTCCGCCATTTTGACCTCCATTATTCCATCCCCCGGTTCTTCGAGGGAGGACTCATTCCGTGATGCAGCCAGCATAGCAGATTATTCTGCTAGGATGACGATATGATCAATGATCTCTTCGTCTTTGGATGCTGCCTCCTGGGTTCGGCCTTTTTTTCCGCATCCGAAACCGCGCTGACCTCTCTGCCGGTTAGCCGCCTGGAGGCGCTCCGCCATCAGGGGGGACGGATCTCCCGGGCTGCTTTTTCCCGGTGGGCGATGGCCCCCGGCGATTTTCTCATCACGATCCTCATCGGCAACAACCTGGTGAATGTCGTTGCCTCGGCATTGGCATCGCGAATCGCCCTGAGAGTCTCCGCCAATGGCGGATTGGCCATTGCCGTGGGTATCACCACGCTCGCCATTCTGGTTTTCGGTGAAATCACTCCCAAGACTCTTGCTCAACGGCATTCCGAAACCTTCTGCCGGAAAATGGCCGCCCCGCTCTACCTGCTCGACATTCTTCTTCGTCCTCTCAGCAAGACCCTCGGTGTGATGACCCGGATACTCAGCCGAAAAGAAAACGGCAGCATCCCGGTGACCGAGAAAGACCTGCTTTATATGCTCAGGCTCGCCCATCGCAACGCACAGCTCCCAAGGGAATCAACAAAGATGATCGAGTCCGTTTTCCGCTTCCAGCAGGCAGTTGCCCGGGAAGTTATGCTCCCACGTCCCCAAATCGTAACCCTGGACCGGAACTGGACCTATGACAGGGTGATCCAAACAATCGAGGAAGCAGGCCACAGCCGATTTCCAATCGTCGACGGCTCCCCCGATGAGATTCTCGGGATCATTCATGTTAAGAAGCTCTTCGGCTTAGGCCGGAAGGAGGACTGGGCCACCCTGGCACAGGAGACCCTGTACATCCCCGAGAGCAGGGCTCTTCCTGATCTGCTCAGGGAGCTTCAGACCAGCGGTCTTCACATGGCCATCGTTCTGGACGAGTTCGGCGGCTGCTCGGGAATGGTGACTCTCGAGGACATTATGGAACTTCTTGTCGGAGAAATCCGCGATGAGTTCGAGGATTTCAGAGATTCCGACCTCGTTGAGACCAGGGCCGGCTACTCAATGGCAGCTCATCTCTCCCTGCGGCGTCTCGAACGCCTCTTCGAGAGAAGCCTCGACCATGCGGGCGAAGTCGATTCAGTCGGAGGTCTCATCCTCCGCGAGCGCGGCGGCAGGGTCCACACCGGAGACGAGATCCTCTGGAGCGGCCTTAAAATCAGAGTCCTGGAAAGCCTGGATGGACGACCCCTGCGGGTCGAGGCCATTGATCTCAAAGGGGAGCCCGGCTTCATCCAATGACAGATCTATAGTTTCGGAAATTGACAACTCTTAGAAATTGAGTCCCGACCGCCTCTCCGCGGCCCAGTAGAGCGTCTCGGAAATAACGTGTCGCACACAAAAAAGGTCGTCGATGCGCCCGGCCTGTAAGGCGCGCTAAGGCAGGCGATGCGGTGCCCATCGGCGAGTTAGCGCAACGCTGCAGGCGGGGATGCAGCGGCGACCGATTGCAACGGTATTTTGGAAACTTTCTACTAGACCCCGTGAAGAATACGATCTCCGAGTAGAGGCGGGAGACCTGCTCTGAGAATCCGCTTCCTGGCAAGCTTCGTCGGGTAGGGAACCCGGTAGTGATAAAGCCTCCGGTTGTCTGAATCGAAGATGGCGCAGGCCGCCCGTGGGTCCCGATCCCTCGGCTGGCCTACGGAACCCGGATTAATGAGATACCGGACTCCATCCTGAAGATCGATCGGACTCATCTCTTCCCTGAGGAGTTCAATACTGAGCAGCGGTCTTTCCTCCCTCTCATCCAGGCTAATCAGAGAGGGCACATGGGTGTGTCCAAAGAGAATGAGTTGCTGAGGTAGAGCAGCAAAGGCGGGCTCCACTTCAAAGCCCGAGAAGATATAGACATCTTCATCGTGAGGAGCCCCGTGACATATTGCCAGCTGATCCTCAACAACCAGGGGGCCCTCCGGAAGCTCGGCAAGAGCCCTCAGGTTCCGATCCTCGAGTCGATTTCGAGTCCAGGCCATGGCCGCATAGGCCTGGGGATTGAAATACTCCGCCCCCTCAAGCCCGATACAGACCCGATCGTGGTTACCTCGGATTGAGAGTGCCGGTGGAGATACAGACCTCAACCAGTCCATCACGCGATTCGGCGATGCACCATAGCCGACGGCATCCCCAAGAAAAAGGACTCGATCCCAGCGCTTCCTTCGCACCTTGTTCAATACCGCTGAAAGAGCCTCCCAGTTGGCATGAATATCTGAAAGAATCAGGTAGCGCATCGCAACTCCGGAATGAGATCAAAAAGAAGGTCAACAATATGCTCCTGATCCTCGTCCCCTGAAAGCTTAAGATGATAATCAGCCTGCTCGTAGATGGGGCGCCTTTTCTCAAGAAGGGCTCTCGCCTTCTCTTCATTCTCCCAAAGAGGTCGATCCACACCCTGGGCCTCGGCCCTCCTCTTCAGTCGCTCCCATGGAAGATCCAGAAACACCGTCGAGATTCCCGCTTCCCTCAAATAGTCCCGGACCTCATCGGAAATAAAACTACCCCCGCCGCCCGCGATGATGCAGTCCCCGGGGCAGGATCGAAGGACCCGATATTCAAGCTCACGAAAAACCGCCTCGCCTCGTTTCCGAATGATATCTGCCACACTCTCCCCGGCAGCCTGTTCGATCGTCTCATCAAGATCCACAACTGGGCGCTGACAGCGCTTCCCAAGCTCCCGCGCAAGAGTGGTCTTACCACTCGCCATGAAACCAAGGAGGAACACAGATCTCATCTATCCATTGTAGGGGCTCCACGCCTCATGTCCAGAAGCCTTTTCGTCGTAAAATTTACTCGGTGAGCGAAGTTCACCCAAAGCGGAAGCACACAGTCATCGATTTCGCGTCCACGAGGCGGGCTTATCTCTTCCGAGGGAGCCGCCACCGCAGACGACCAGCTGCAGCCCCCTCAGTCGAAAAAGGACTCCATGAAATGGGTGTCGATTTTCCCTTCCTGAAAACGCCGATCCTCCAGAATTTTAAGGTGAAGCGGAATCGAGGTCTTAATTCCCTCGACAATCATGCTGCCCAGGGCTCTCCGCGCCCGAATGATCGCTTCATCCCGATCCCTGCCGAAAACGAGCAACTTTGCGAGAAGACTGTCGTAATGTGGAGGAACGCAATATCCGCCATACAAATGCGTATCAACACGTACTCCCGGCCCACCAGGCAACACCAGCTTCGTGATGGTCCCCGGAGAAGGCGCAAAGGTCTCCGGGTCTTCCGCGTTGATTCTGAACTCGAAGGCATGTCCCCTCGGCCGGACTTGCAGCCTCTTCGGAACAGTCATCTTCTCCCCGGCCGCGATCCGGAGCTGCTCCTTGACCAGATCGATTCCCGTTACAAGTTCCGTGACGGGGTGCTCCACCTGGATTCTCGTATTCATCTCCATAAAAAAGAACTCGCCCCGCTCGGAGAGTAGAAATTCTACCGTGCCTGCATTCAGGTAATTGGCAGCCCGGGTCGCAGCGACAGCGGCCTTACCCATCTCCATTCGGAGTTCAGGCGTCAGGGCGGGCGAAGGAGACTCTTCGATCAACTTCTGGTGGCGTCTCTGAATCGAACACTCACGCTCGCCGAGGTGTACGACCCTGCCGGAAGCATCAGCCAGAACCTGGAATTCGATATGCCTCGGATTCTCAAGGTATTTCTCGAGATAGAGCGTGGCATCTCCGAAAGCATTCTCTGCCTCATTCCGCGCCGTATCATAGGCGGCATCCAGTTCCTCCGCGTTCCAGGCCAGACGCATTCCACGACCGCCCCCACCGGATGATGCCTTAAGAATCACCGGAAAGCCGATGCTCTCTGCAAGTTCCCGAGCTTCCTCCCGGCTGCTGAGCGCCCCCTCGGAACCCGGTAAAATCGGTACATCCGATGCCGCCATGGTTTCCCTGGCGCGACTCTTATTTCCCATCAATCGGATCGCTTCCGGGCTCGGGCCAACAAAAACCATCCCGCAATCACGAACAATCTCCGCGAAATGTGCGTTCTCAGCAAGAAAACCATAGCCCGGATGAACCGCCTCCGCGCCTGTAATCTCGGCTGCCGCGATAACCGCGGATACATTCAGATAACTCTCAGCCGAGGAATTCCCTCCAATACAGACGCTTTCGTCAGCCAGTTGAACGTGCAGGCAGTCCCTGTCCGCCGTTGAATGAACGGCAACGGTCGAAATACCCAGCTCCCGGCAGGCCGCAATCAAACGAACTGCGATCTCCCCACGATTCGCGATGAGAAGCTTCGAAAACATCGTCACGCCGGTTGAATCCCGAATAGGGCCTGTCCGAACTCCACCGGTTCGGCATTCTCCGGATAGATCTTGACGATCGTCCCGGAGACCTCGCTCTGAATCTCATTCATCAGCTTCATCGCCTCGACGATACAGAGCACCTGCCCCGGTTGGACAACATCACCAACCTTGACATATGGCTCTGCATCCGGGTTCGGCGCCCGATAGAATGTCCCGACAATGGGAGAAACAATCAACTCGACTCCATCGTCCCCGGCATCGGCCGCCGCAAGCTCCGTCCCTGCAGCTGCCGCGGGCTCGGTAACAAATCTCATGACCGGCTCATCTACCACCTGTCCCGGCCCGGATTGAAGAATCTGGGGCGCCGGCTTCGCTTCAACCAGGACTCGAGAGCCCGACTGTTCGATCTCCACCTTCGCCACCCCACTTGAAGCGACAAGACTCACCAGCTCACAAATTTGCTCGAACTTCAACATCTCACCTCCCAGGATTCACCAATCAATCACGACACTCCCTTTATGTCCCGGGCCGCTCACCGGAAAGTACCACCGGAATCCAATCGACACGGATTCACGATCGATCACGCCGGGACGCGGAGCGCCCCGGAAAAAGTACCATGTCGGTTTTCCTATATCAATTCAGAGTAGAGTGCTTCCCGGGCGAGACGGGAATAAAATTTGGCCCGCCCTCCGATCGCCTGAACCTCAAGAAAAAGCAGAAGAAAATAACCCTCAACGATTGTTGTCAGCAAGAACTTCCGAGCGTCCGTGCCAACTTCCAGCTGCCGAAGGACTCCATGTTGAAGCTCTCGGCTGGCCTCTTCCATCTCCCGTACAATCGAAGCCATCTCGGCACCGATGACCTCGACATCAAATCCGCGGGGTTCAACAAGAACGGGGATTCCGTCCGGATCCATCAGAGCAACTGACTCGGCATCCGGACAGTTCTCAAGCAGCCTCTGCAAAACACCCTGCATCAGCTCATCCTCTCTGAAACGAGCCGGATATTTTCAGCCCAAGAGTTCAAGGCAGCAATTTTCCGTCCCAACAGCTCTCTCGGAGTAGCTGAAAACGATCCTGCCACGATCTCTTCAGCTCCACCCACATCCCTGCCTGGCGAAGGAAGCTCACCTGGGGAAAAGGCTTCCCCGATCTCTTCAGTCGCCATGGGGCCGGGGGGAACATCGTCGGCAGCATCGGGCCGAGTAGGAAGTTCAAGCCCGGGCACATCAGGAAGATCACGGCTCTCCGAAGAGGATGTCTGAATCTTCT
Source organism: Thermoanaerobaculales bacterium (assembly GCA_024763555.1). Lineage (GTDB taxonomy): Bacteria > Acidobacteriota > Thermoanaerobaculia > Thermoanaerobaculales > Sulfomarinibacteraceae > JANTFG01. Next base: position 17,987 of record JANTFG010000004.1, on the reverse strand, counting down.
CAAGGAGGGAAAGGGCCTCGATATTCTCCGGATCCTTGAGAAGCAGAAGCCTCAGAGTTGACTCCGCCATCGCAGCATCGCCCTGATTCCAGGCGAGCTGCGCCAGAGTCACGGTCGGCAGGGGCATCTCTTCGTCCAACCGAGCCTCTTCCGCCACCGGCGCTTCAGGGGCCACGACAGAATCCTCGGGAATTTCCCGACTTTCGGCCACATTCTCGCCGGAGATTACGGAAAATTCCGATTCTCCCGACTCCGCAATCGCATCCCGCTCCTCATCGGCCCCTTTCTCCTCAGCCTCGGTACCTCCGAAGACATCATCTCGACCGACTACCACGGCTTCGACGGTTGCTTCGCTTTCGGAAGCAAAGACATCTCCATGCTCGTAGGACGGGAGATCAGCGGCGTCGATCCCGAAGGGATCTTCATCAGCCACAAAAACGACCTCTCGCGAGGACCTCATCGGAGCAGGCGAGGAAGTCAGAGCCTCCTCGACCGGCGAGTCCCCGGTTTCGACTCCGAGTGTCTCCGGCGAGACGCCGGGCAGGGTCACCTCAGCATTAATCAAGGCCTGGACTTCATCGATCTTGCCGTCCAGTTCCGGATCACCCAGAGCGCGAGCCAGTTTGTAGGCCTTGATGGCACGAATATTTTCGCCTGCGGCGAGGGAGGTGTCTCCGAGAAGGCGGGCGGCAACGGAGTTTTCGGGGTCGAGTTCAAGAGATCGTGCGAATGCCCGCTCGGCTCCCTGAAAATCCTTCTGTTCAAGAAGAACCCGTCCCAGCGAAATCCAGGCAGCGGTATAACGCGGGTGATGCTCGAGCCCGGCCCGAAGAACTCTCTCGGCTTCGGCGGAATCCCCGATCTTCCTCAGCAGATCGCCGAGCTGAAAAAAGCGTCGTGATTCGGGCTCGGCCCGAAGCAGGCTGCGGAGTTCCTCGATACGATTCTGCATAAGAAAGAACCGGGGCAGCGACGCGCAGCCGCTGCCCCGTTTTCTCTAACTGACGTTTCCAGTCACATTGACGGTCGCCGGAGAGCCCTGCGCATCAGGCTCACCCGCGGTAATGGTCACCGTCCCCGTAAGGGTATCACCGGCCAAGGCGGCCGTCGCGTCCATCTGGATCGTGATGGTGCCGCTTCCGCCGGCTACCGCAGCGCCGTCGGAGGCTGCGACCGTCAGTTCGGAGTCGCCGACGATTGCTTCAGTCCAGCTCAGATCCTGTGCCCCAGGATTCGTAACCGTGATCGTCCCAGCGCATGTGGAACCCGCTGCACAGCTCATCGTCAGATCCGCAGCTGAGATTACCGGAAAGGCTTCCTGACCCTCAAGAGCGACGGTCGTGGGACTTCCTGGATCGTTACTGACGATCACCAGCTGCCCAGGTTGCACCAGACCATCGTCCGTGACCGGACAATACTGGATGGTTACGCTGGAGTCCGAGGTAAAGGGCGCAACAGTCAGCGGAAAGACCGGTGCGGCGCCGTACTGGAAGGGACCCTGGAGCGTCATCGAGGTAATGTCGAGACTTCCCCCGCCTCCGTTGAAAATCACCAGCGGCTGCGGCGCCGAACAGCTTCCCGCCTCGGTGGCGGCAAAGGTGGGTTCGGTTACTGTCATGACCGGCGACACAATACACTCCACCGGCTGCTCCGGCTCGTAGACCAGGCCGCCCGCCAGGGTAACGGAACATTCTCCGGGGAGATTGGTCACCGTGACGTCGACCGGAGTCGAGGTTCGGCGGATCCCCTGGAGGCCGGCGTCTGTCAGACAGGGTGTCTGATCCCACTTGATATCGAAATCATTGGGCGCCGGGATGTTACTGACACCAATCTGGGTCGAATTCACGACATTGACCGCGCTGTTCGGCATCCGATAACCCTCAATCTCGACGATGAGATCGGAATTGAAGAAATCACCATTGATGGTGATATCCGTCGGACTGACACCATCCCCACCTGAGGTTTCCTGTACGAAGATCGGTACGACGCTGTAGATATGAGGCGTACTGCCGAGATAGGTAAACAGCCCACCTTCAATCACCTCGGAGCTTTCCACGAGGGTAATCCGGAAGCTCCCAGCGACATTCTCGCAGGCGACGGGAGAATCCATCGGGAAGCGGGCCAGAATCTCAGTGCCTGAAACCGAAAGAACTTCCAGCCTGATCTCCCCAGCAAGAAGTTTCTTCGTTCCTCCCGGAACAAAATCAACATGCAGCGGCGCCTCGAAACCTGAACCGTAGATGATAACCGAGTCCCCTGGCCCACCTTCGACGGGTGCATTACTGCTGATATAGAGATTGTCTCCGTAGGTGTAACTCAGGGTATTCGAGGTCTTTCCCGAGAGTACATTACGTACCTGCACGTTAACCGCGGTCGGAGGCTGAACACCCTGCTGGGAGTAGTCCGGTGTCACACAGACGATTCTGTCCTGATCCGCAATACTCTGATCGTCGGTTACCTCGACGTTGACCGCTTCCAGGGTCCCGAAGGTCACCTGCGCCGGGGTCTGGAAACCGTGGCCGAAGATCGTGACTTCGGTGCCACCGTCGATCGGCCCGCCGGTCGGCGCGATAGCCGTAATTTCCGGCGTCGGCTGATCGGGAATGAGGACAAAACCGCTGTTCAGGGTGGCAGACGCCTGCTGACCGAGATCATCGGTCCTCAAGCTGACGACGCTGACATCGACAAGTTGCTGAGAAGTGATCGGTACAGTCGAGAAGGGCGGAGTCATGACTACGATCTGAGTTCCGTCGGTTGAAACCGTCTGAACAATGCCGGTCAGGACTCGAGAGTCCGGAAGGGTGAATGTCACACTGTCGACCGCAATCGGCGTCCCGATGACATTTCCTGCGGAATCATATTCCTCACCCCGGAAACCGTTTCCAATAATGGTGATCTGCTCCCCGCCTCCGGGCGATCCGTGGTTCGGATTCACCAGGTAGATCATCGGCTCCGGATAAGCTACACCACCGACAGCCGAGGAGCCCGGGGTGAAGGTGAATGCGCTGGGCACCAGCTCGGTCTGAGCATCCGCCGTATTTGCAGCAATCGTCACCTTGACGTCAACCGGGGCCGCCACGATTAAGTTCTGATCCTGCGTGTCTCTGAGGCGCAAGTTAACTGGAATAAAGGGCGTTTCAACAGCGATGACTCCTTCGGCACTGAGGGGGTTGCTCTCAGTGACACTGACGTGAAGGCCAAGAAACTCGTTATCGCCGAGGACAAAGCGGACTTCGGCCGGCGCCTGTATTCCCCGACCGTGGATCAAAATCGTATCGCCACCCTCATAACTCGCTGAAAGGGGATCGAAGGGCTGATAGACCTCGAGGGATTGCTGTGCAAGGTAGGTAAAGGCCTCCGGAGCGCTTGCCGTCTGTGCCTCAGAAGTTCCGACCGCTGTTCGTACCGTGATATCGGCTTTCGAACCGAGGGTGTAATCAGTAGCGGTCACCGCCGGAGTCCGAATGGTGATCATTCCCTCTGCGGAGGGTGGGTTGCTCTCCTGGACCTCGACGACCTCAGCGGGATAGGCCACACCACCGACGGTGAAATCAACTTCAACCGGGGCTACGACTGCCTGGGCCTTGATCATCACCTGCTCGCCTCCGGCATAAGAACCCTGATCCGGGAGCAGGGGGGGAAGGATCTTGAGAGTATCCGAGGGTGAGTGTTCCGTCGCAATAACCGTCAGATCGCTGGTGACATTGACCACCTTGGCTCGGCATGAATAGGCCCCCGCCTCACTCGGAATAAAACCTGCCTTTGCGATACCGGCAGCAGTCGCTGATCGGGCGAGAACCGTCCCGTTCACGCTAAACTCGACTGTTGTGCCGTCGGGCGCCGTATTTCCGTCTTTCGTCACGGATGCCGTCAGAACGACAGTTGTATTTACGAAGACCTGAGTATCCGAAGCTGTGAAAGAATTCACGGCCCACACCGGATTGGTCGGGGCCGGAGGGGGATTCTTGGAGCCACCTCCGCCTGAACAGGAGGCCAGAACCAGAGCCGCCGTAAGTGCAATTCCCTTAAAAAACCTGCTCATCTTCAAGACCTCCGTCTAATTACAATAAAAGTGGTACTGGAGCGGAACCCTGGGGGTCGAGATTTCCTTGCCCGACACGGTTCTACCGCTGATCACGAGATTCAGGGTCTCGCGAACGCTTGCCGCTCCGGTTTCAGGGTCAAAACCACCGTTTTCCGGGAAGAGGTAGTTGAAAGGCGCATTCTCAAGATAATCAGAGGGGTAGACTCGATAATTCTCGAGGGTCGCCGTACCCCCCGCCGGCACGTACACCTGCTGTTGGGTGTGCCATACCGGGCTTGTCACCGTCCCCCCGTCTTCCCTCTCAGGAGTCACATCCCAGTCTCTGAGATTGACATCCTGGTTGGCGCTCAGGGTACCCGAAGGATCCTTTGGCGCAGAGGTAATTCTCATATTGGTGACCGCTACGTCAACCCCACCAATACAAACATTGATGTCAGGGTTGTTCTCGGTGATGTCAACAGTCAGGAAGACCGGCACACCCGTATTATCAAGGCCTGAACCCCCGCTGCAACTCAGCAGCCCAACTGCAAGCACACATGCAAAAGAAATGACAAAGAAACGGCGCATCGCCTCTCCTCCTTAGTATTTGACAATCCTGGGAGTGATAAAAATCAGGAGTTCATCATGCTTCGTACTGACCGAATGGTTCCTGAAGAGCGCGCCGAGGACAGGAATCTTCGACAGGCCCGGTACCGAATTCCGATTATCCTGGTTATCAATCTGATAAATACCACCGATAACCGTTGTACCGCCGTCACGAACAAGGAGTTCGGTCTGTGCATCGCGGGTCGAAATCGGTGCGTTATTTCCACCGGTGATGACCCCGGCCTGTAAGGGCTGCTGCTTCTTGATGCTGAGATCAAGATTCACCGTTCCTTCGGCAGTAATTTGAGGTGTGACTTCCAGGTTGAGGGTCGCATCGACATACTGAACCGTCACCGTATTATTCGCAACTGTCTGCACCGGAATCTGCAGACCGGATCGAATTCGTGCGCGCTTGAGATTCTGGGTAGTCACTCGTGGCGTCGACACAATCTTTGCGACGCCCTCCGCCTCAGCAGCGGAAAGGAGAAAATCCAGATTGAAAGTATTGAGGATGTCTCCAAAGGACAGTCCGATGAAGCCCGCGCTGGAATTCGATGCTCCGAGATTGACGCCGCCCTGAGAACTAATCGAACTTGGAAAGGCGAGACCGGTCGAATTTCCGTGCGCCGCATCGTTAATGGAGTTGAAACTCCAGTTGATACCCAGCTGACGGGAAAAAGTCTTCGTCGTCTCAACGATCCGACCCTCGATCACGACCTGTGGAGTCGGCTGATCCAGGGTATCGATCAGTCTCAACACTCCCTCGACCCGATCAATCGTATCCCTGATAATCAGCGTGTTCGTTCGAGGATCGACGACCACGGAACCACGTTCCGACATCAGGTATGAATCCTCTGAGAGGAGCTGTTTGACCTCCTGGGCCTTTGCATAGGAGAGTGGCTTGACGACCGTCTTCAGAGGCTGGGCCGTTTCCTGATCCTTCAGAAATTTAGCCCGGGCAGCTTTTTCCGCACTGAGTTTCTGAACGGTAGAAACTCGAAGAACGTTGTTCTCCAGCACGTAATCGAGACCATTGATCTTGAGAATGAGATCAAGAGCCTGGTCCCAGGGAACATCTCGGAGTTCAACAGTGACCGTGCCGCCGACCGAGGGATCGATGACAATATTGAGATGGGTCAATGCCGAGAATGTCTTCAGAACATCCTTGATATCCGCATCCTTCAGGGTCAGGGTAATCGGATCACCTGTGAACTGCACCTCGTCGGTTTCAACCTCGGTTGTCTGGTAGTTCGAATCCGAAGACTGAGGGAGATCAAGCTCGTGGGCCGCAGCTGCCTCTTCCATCAACTGATGAGGATCAGCCACCCATGGATTGGGGGCGGATTGAAGATTAGTGTCTTTGGCCGCCAGGTCAGGCTCAGGTTGAGCCTCGACAGGCACTCCGGTCTCTTCCACCTTGGGCTGAGCAACTGCCCTGGGCGCCGTCGAAACCACCGCCTGCTCCGGCTGCGATTCGGCCTGAACCCGGCCCTCAGATCCGAGGTTCGTGATTGTCATATTCCGGACAACGACTGCTTTCTGTGATTCGGAAGGCCTGTTCTCCCCGTTTGTGCCGACCCTGAGAACGGCCCCTTCGCTCGTCGTGTCAAAACTGTAATCCACCGGTGATTGGAGATCGACAACCATTCGTGTCACCGGGTTCGGAAAACCCTGGTGCTGAGCCAATCGCACGCGATTGACCTGCTCTGAATTGACCGGAAAAGCATGCCGTTCCACTCGATCAACCACGCCCTCAAAATCGAGAACCAGGCGATCCGGTGCCGGAATCCGAAGAATCTTGGCGCTCAGAGCTGCGGAGGCGTCAAGGCGCACCTCAACCCCGTCACCAACACGGACCACCTCAACGGCTTCCAGAGAAAGACTCTTCTCATTCGCTGGTATGCCGACAACATTTTTTACCGGTGGAAGGGTCGCAAGGGGCGAGGCAGCTACCGCGGACGACTGCGCCGCGCCAGCCTGCTGGCTGAATCTGAGAAGCAAACCGTCGTCTAACCTGGAAACCTCAAGATCTCCCTGTGAAGCCAAGCGAACCGTCAACCGGGAGTGCGTCTTACCGAACTCCTTGACATGGCTGAGCTCAGCCACCTCAATCCCGGCCGAGGGGTCCTCGAGGCGACCGATACTCTGCTCCCAGGTCGCATCGGGCATATCAACTACCCAAAGGCCCGGCTGAGGCGAGTAATGGACCGTCTCCAACGGCCCTGAGGCCCGAAGATGAATCTCCGGTCCCGTGGGACCCTGGTTGACCGCCAAACCACGAATGACCGCTCCGGTCATCGGCTCCGCCATGCCGGACCCCAGTCCAAGCACCACGAGCCCCACCGCGACCATCAGAATGCGGGCGTTCCTACTCATCATGCCATCCCCCAATTCCATCTCTTCCTCACGCTACTATTCCGAGAGAACGCGGACGACCTCTTCATAAGGCCGAGTCTGCTTCGGATCGTTAACCTGCTGCCGGAATATGACACGGTCCTGCTGAATATCTTTCACTTCACCATTATATAACTTCGTACCCGGACGGATAATGTAGGACACATTATCGCGACCGAGAACAAAAGCCATGATCCCCGCCGGCGTATCGATGATCCCCTCAAGGCTCAACTCTTCGATCATCATGCCCGGCAATCCTGGAGGCCTCACCTGGTTTGCCAGCTCATCAGGTTTGTTTCGACCTTTGAGAAGAGACCTGAAAGGATCTCGACGGCCTGCAGGATCATAACTGAAATACTCTCCCTGATTGGCCTCCTGCTCGCCCCTCAGGATCTGGTCGATTTTCGATACATCAACCTCTTCTTCACCAAGAGCCTCAGCCTGCTGCTTAAGACCTTCTCCGCCATCCTGCGCCCTGAGGGCCGGAGGCCAGAAACAGAATGCAGCAGCCAGGGCGGCGATGAGGAAAACGGGTATTTTCATCACATTCCCCCTCCATTCGGCTTCTCACCCTTGTAGACGAAGGTTCGCTGAGTAAAGGTCGCCTTAATCGAATAATCCTTCTTCGACTTAGCTACCGGCGAGATTTCCAGCTCGTTGACATTGATAATCCGTGAAAAACGGCTCAGTCGATCGAAGAAAAGGCCAAGCTGGTGGTAGGTGCCGGCCAGATTAACCTGAATCGGCCACTCGTAGTAATACTCCTTGTCGATAAAGGCCCCGGGCTTAAAGGTGTTCAAACTGAAGAAGCCCTGCTCTGTCAATTGCTTCAGACGCTTGATCAGAGCCGGAGTCTGCTTCTTCGTTGGAAGAATTTTCGTCAGGCGCTGCAAGTCGATTTCGTAACCGCGGATATCATCTTCAAGCTTTGGAAGGTCAGCTTTCGCCCGGAGGCCCTTCTCAATCTCGCGCTTCAGACCATCGATACTCTCCTCCAAATTTGCAATCTGTTTTTTCTGATCCTTGAACAGATAGGAATTCCCTGCAAACAGGATAGCGCCTCCCAGGACAAGCCCCACAATGAGCGCGACGTACCATGGTTTTTCATTGAGATCCAGTGCCATACCGACTACCCCCCCCTCAACTCTCTGATCCGCCGGAGGCACTCTTGATTGTGGCCGGCGTATAGGTAAAGTCACAGCTCAATTCAAAACTGAAGGCGTCCGTTTGACCCTTCCGCTGGAAACCCTTGAGAGCAGCCTTTTTGACATAGGGGGAGGCTTCGAGATTGGTCATGTAATTCGCGATTGCGTTTTCGTCCAGCGCCATCCCCCGCAGTGTCACCGTCGCACCGGCCAACTTCAAATTCGTCAGCCAAACGAGATCCGGAAGCGCTCGTGACAGTTCATCAAGAATATGCACCGGACCCTGCTGCTGCTCCTTGAGCTTCCGGATCGTATCGATCTTCTTCTTGAGCTCGGCACGCTTGGCCTCCAACTCATCAGCCTTCTTGATGTACTGCTGCAAATCATCGCGTTCAGCACGTTTCTGCGCTTCAACTCCCTGCAATTCCACAATCTTGCTGTGCAGGACATACCATCTCCCACCGGCAATCACAAGAGCGATTACCAGAATACTCAGGAGAATGATATCGCCCTGGTGGCCTCCCAGGGAAATCTCCGTACTCTTCTTTCTGGTGGCCGCTACGGTTGGTTCATCGGATATCAGATTGATCTTAATCATCGCATCAATCTCCAACCGTCCGGACAGCGAGACCAACCGCGACAGCCATCGCCGACGCATGTCGGTTCAGCCAATCGGGATCGAAATCGGACTCGTTGTACCGGATGTTCCGGAATGGATTCAGGATCTCTACGTCGACCTGAAACCGGCCCTTGATCACTTCATCGAGATTGACGGTACGCGCCGCACCGCCGGAAAGAACCATCCGCTCAACTTTATCTACATTTGATGTTGCCAGAAAGAAATTAACCGTCTTATCAATTTCAGCCGCAAGATCTTCAGAAACACTGTTCACGACGCCAAGGACCTGTTGGAGGGTGTGATCTCCGACACGCTCGCCGAGCTTCAATCGTTCGGCGTCCTCCCGGGGAAGACTCAGCTCCCGCTGAATGGCCTCGGTATATTGGTTTCCACCAAAGGCAACATCCCGCCAGAAAACCGACATCCCCTCGTTCATCACGCTGATGTTTGTCACCGACGCACCGATATTGATCAGAGCCGTCGTCTCGGTCGGAACACCGTAATTTATCTCAAATGCATTCTGAACTGCAAAAACATCAACATCAATGAGAACCGGCTGACGGCCCGCCTGAACAATCACAGAGGTATAGTCGGCGATCCTGTCATTCTTGACCGCGACGAGCAGAACCTCCATATTCTCCCGGCCGACCCCATCGTCCAGAATCTCGTAATCCAAGTTGACATCATTGATATCAAAGGGGATGTACTGCTCCGCCTCCCACTGAATGGATTCCGCCAGCTCATCTGCCGACATCGCCGGTAACTGGATTTTCTTGATAATGACGGAATGTCCGGAAAGGGAACCCCCAAAACTCTGGTTCTTCACGCCATTTTCAGATATCAATCGGGATACCGCCTCGACAACCAGGGATGAATCCATAATGGCGCCATCCACGATTGCCTCCGGAGACAGCTCCGCAATCGCAGCCACCTGGAGCTGGAACTCCCCGTTTTTCAATGGCTTGAGTTCAACCAACTTGATCGCGGAGGACCCGATGTCACAACCGGCAACCTGCTTTTTGCGCTTTCCGAACACGGCTTAAACCCCTATTCCGACCTCTTCGCAAAAAAAAACATACTACCTTCAAATTGAAGGCTACCAAGCACCCGCCGCGCTGTCAAGTACAAGGATGGCAAAAGATTAGCGAATTTCTCCTGGAATCCCCTGCGGGAAGACAATTGAGAACGGTATGAACTCGGCCTTCCGGCCTTCTGAAAGTAAGTTCTCCTTGATAGAAACTGGGTTGCACGAGGCGGGCTCAAACTCGAAAATGGTCTTGCTTCGACCGGGAGCCCGGTCGAGGAAAACCCTCCAGGCTGAAAAAACAACCTTTCGCTCGAATCCTTGCTTGGACGCTCCAGCAGAATACGGCAAAGGGCGGCAGATTGCCGCCCTGAGCATTTCCGACTGTCTTGTCGCCCGATCTCTTCAGGCTCTCAAAGCCCTTCAGACCCTCGGAGCTTTCGTGACCTTCCCGGAGCGAATGCACCGCGTGCAGGCTTTCACGTACTTGGGACTACCGTCCACCATCGCCCGAACCCTCTGGAGATTCGGGAGCCAGCGCCGCTTTGTCAGATTATGTGCGTGGGAAACGTTATTTCCCGTCATCGGACCTTTTCCACAGATATCGCATCGCTGCGCCATGATCTCATCCTCCTTAGAACCCGGAAACCGGGGCCCGCTTATATACCACAGACATCGACACCGCACAAGTCTCAGCCCGAGGAACTTCCCCTTCTGACGACTTCGATCATGCCTCCGAGTCCATCCAGTCGATCCATGATCCGACGCAGCTGCGCTGCGTCCTGAATTTTCACGATCAGGGAAACGCTACCCGTGGCTTGATCCGTATCGGTCTTGAGATCACAGGAGACGATTCCCGAGCCTTCCGAGGAGACGACCGAGGAGATTGACGCGAGCATGTTCGATTCATCCCGATAGACCATATTCAGCGCGACCTCGGAACCTCCACCCTCTCCGGACCAACAGACCTCGATCTCCCGGTCCGGATGATACAAAAGCTTCCGCACATTCGGGCAATCGGCAGAATGCACGGCCACCCCGCGACCACGGGTCACATAGCCGACAATCTTTTCTCCACGCACCGGATTGCAGCATTTGGCGATATACACGAGAAAATCTGAATCTCCCGTGACCTCGAGAGCCCCTCCACCGGCCCGTCCCCCGGATTGCAGCTGAAAAACTTCCGCATTCTCGTCGGACTCCGCCATGTTGACCACGAGGGAAGGCGCCATTCTGCCGAAGCCGACTGCGGCAAAAAGGTCGTCCTCATGGGCCAATCCATGAGAGGCCCTCAGAGCATGAATCTCCTCCGAATCCATCCCCCGCTTGAGGCTGAGTCCGTGGCGCCTGAACTCACGCTCAAGGAGTTTTCGGCCCAGGGCGATGGCCCGAAGCTTCTCTTCTTTCTTGAGATATGCGCGGATTTTGGATCGTGCCCGACCGGTCACGACAATACTGAGCCATTCGTGGTTCGGAGTCTGCTGGGGAGAGGTCGTGATTTCGACCATGTTTCCGTTCGTCAGTTCCGTCTTCAACGGTACCCAACGGCCATCAACTTTGCCTCCCACGCAGTGGTGGCCGACATCGGTATGGATCGTGTAGGCAAAATCCAGGATCGTCGCCCCTTTCGGGAAGGCGCGAACCTCGCCCTTCGGGGTGAAGGCATAGACCTCGTCCTGATAGAGATTGACCTTGAGCGAATCCAGAAACTCCCGGGCATTTCCACCGCCCGAATCATCGAGAACCCCGCGCAGCCAGGCGATCGGGGAATTCTCCGGAACGGGGGCCGAGCCTCCCTCTTTGTAATTCCAGTGCGCCGCGATGCCATATTCGGCAACCCGGTGCATCTCCCGGGTCCGAATCTGAATCTCGAATGGGTGTCCTTCGGGACCGATGACCGTCGTATGAATACTCTGATAGGCATTGGGCTTCGGGGTCGCGATATAGTCCTTGAATCGACCCGGCACCGGCGCCCATCGCTGATGCATCAGACCCAGAACCCCGTAACAGGTCGACACGTCCCCGACAATAATCCGGAATGCTACGAAATCAAAAACACTGGAGACATCGATTCCCTGCGCCTTGAGTTTCTTGTAGATCGAATAGCGGTGTTTGATCCGGCCCCGAATCTCAGCTTGAATCTCCGCCGAAGCCAGAAGGGACTCCAATTCTCCCCGAATGCTCTCAAACCATTTTCCAGCGGCTGCGGCCCGTTCCTGGACGTCCTTCTCAAGGCGCTCAGCCGCCTTCGGGTGGAGATAATTGAAACAGAGGTCCTCCAGTTCTCCCTTGATGGCGCCGATTCCCAACCGGTTGGCGATCGGGGCATAGATATCGAGAGTCTCCCGGGCTATTGCAACCTGGCGGTCCCTGTCGAGAAAATTCAGGGTCCTCATATTATGGAGACGATCAGCCAGCTTGATCAGGAGGACCCGGATATCATCGGTCGAGGCAAAGAGCAGTTTCCTGAAATTTTCGGCCTGCTTCTCTTCGTGGGTCCTGAAGCTGCTCTGGAAAACAGAGATTTTAGTCAGGGCAATGACGAGCCGGGTAATTTCCGCCCCGAAGGTCTGCTCCATCTCCTCTTCCCCGGTCTGAGTATCCTCGAGAATGTCATGGAGGAGGCCAACCGCGATCGAGACCTCGTCCAGCTCCATGTCTGCAAGAATCCACGCAACCGTCAGCGGGTGAATCAGGTATTTCTCTCCCGAACGTCTGATCTGGCCTTCATGACCTTTGGCAGCAAAGACGTAGGCCTTCCTCAACAGAAACTCATCACAGTCGTCCCTGTAATCCTGGACGCGGGCGATAATGTCGTCGATACGAATCGGTCGCGTTAAACCCATCCAACCATTGTAGAGCCCCAGGTCAAGTCCCACGAAAAAGCCCCCCGCATCGCAGGGGGCTCATCATCTGCTTTCAGGACCTCAACGCCGGCGTTTGCGGCGTTTGCGTGCTACGAGGATCCGGTTGATATACAGTGCGACCGGGGACGCGATAAAGACGGAGGAATAGGTTCCGACGATAATTCCAACCAGGAGCACAAAGGCGAAGGTGTTGATCACATCTCCTCCAAAGAGGTAGAGCGTCAGCACCACGGCGAGGGTCGTACCCGAGGTAATGATCGTCCGGGAAAGCGTCTGGTTGATCGAAAGATCCATCAGTTTCTGCAGATCTTCGCCGCGCTTGATCTTGAGGTTCTCCCGAACCCGGTCAAAGACGACGACGGTATCATTGACCGAATATCCGACCAGGGTCAACAACGCCGCAATCGTCGGAAGGTTGATCTCCCGGTGAGTCAGCGCGAGGGCCGCCAGCGTGATCAGCACATCGTGAAAGAGTGCCATGACGGCGCCGATACCATATGGAAGCTGGAATCGGAGCCAGATATAGGCCAGCATCCCGAGGAGGGAGAAAATAATCGCGAGCTGGGCCTTCTCTTTGAGATCGGCGCCCACCGTGGGACCAACGCTCTCCGCTCCGAGAACCGAGAACTCGCCCGCCGCGGCGACACCCTTGACGTAGGCCAGGGTCTGCGGGCTCAACTCCGAAATATTGTCCAGCTCATCGACCGAAGTGAAGATCCCGACCTGCTTCCGGTAGTCAAAAATTGCCCGGGCCTCTGCTTCGTAGTGGGCCGCCTTCTGTTCCGGATCACCCCCGATGCCGGCCGGATCGGCCGCGATCAGCTTTTCCTCGAGTTCTTTTGAACCCCGAGTGTTGAGATCGAATTTATCCCCGATATTGGAGTCGAACTCCTTGTGGAGGGCATCGAGAATCGGTTTCGTAAAATCACCTTCGGTCGCGGCTGGATTTTCCACCCGGATGAGAATCTCGTGTTTCTCCGGCTCGTCGAAGCGCTGGATCTCCGGCGTCCCTTCGGTTGCCATGGAGACGGCCTCTCGGAGCCGATCGAGATCGGGGTCCTGGTGAAATTTCACCGTGACCTGGGTTCCACCGACAAAGTCGATGCCGAGATTCAGCCCCGGCCCCAGGAACATGTAGGCCACACCGGCCAGGATGATGGTCAGGGAAATGCCGATCGCCACCTTCCTGTAGGAAAGAAATGGGAAGTTCGTATCACCTATCAGTCGCATATCAGCCTCACTCAGATACTCAGGGAGGTGACTCTGTCACGTCCGTGCAGCATCACCATGTAGATCGTCCTGGAAACATAAACGGCCGTAAACATACTGGCCAGAATTCCGATGGTCAGGGTCACGGCAAAACCTTTGACGGGACCGGTCCCGAACTGGAAAAGAAAGAGCGCCGCAATGAGGGTCGTCAGATTTGCATCGAGAATCGTACCGAAAGCCCGACCGAAGCCGGTATCGATCGCCGCACGGACCGTCTTACCGACCGCCAGCTCTTCTCGGATTCTCTCGAAAATCAGCACATTGGCATCAACGGCCATACCGATGGTCAGAATGACGCCCGCAATACCCGGCAGGGTCAGGGTCGCTCCGAAATAGGCCATCGCCCCCATCAGCAGCAGAAGATTGAGTGCCAGGGCAAGATCGGCATTGAGTCCGCTGAACTTGTAGTAGACGATCATGAAACCCATGACGAGAATCAGACCGGAAATCGCCGCCCGCACACCTCGAACCACCGAGTCGTGACCCAGAGAGGGTCCCACGGTCCGTTCTTCGAGTGAAACCAGCTTGGCCGGCAGGGCGCCGGCGCGCAGCACCAGGGCCAGATCCTCGGCCTCTTCGATGGTGTAGTTCCCTTCGATGACCCCCGAATCGGTAATCCGGGCGCGAATCACCGGCGCCGAAGTCACTTTTCCATCGAGAACGATCGCCATGGCCGTTCCGATATGGCTCTCGGTATAGGAACCGAATTTATCCGCCGCCGATGGAATCAGATCGAAGCGAACATTAGGTTGGCCGAACTCATCCTGGGAGCGTCGCGCCGTCCGCAGGTCGCGACCCGTCATGATCGACGACTTCTTCAGGAGGTAATAATCCCGACCGATGGTCTGGCCGTCCACACCCTTTCGATCGCCCACCAAAATCTCGGCATCATCGGGGATGCTCCCGCCGTTGGCCTGAAGCAGGCTGGCCCGATCCGGCGCCGGACCACCGAGAACTTCCTTGAATTCCAGAAAAGCAGTTCTGGAGATAATGTCCTTGACGCGAGCCGGGTCATCGACACCGGGCAGCTGGATCAGGATACGATCTCCCTCCGCGCCCTGGCGTGAAATCCTGGGCTCCGAGACACCGAACTCATCCACACGGTTGTTGATGGTCTCCAGAGCCTTCTTAACAGCCTGGTCCCGGACCGTCCTCTCCTGGCCCGCACGAAAGGTGAACTTCCAGAAGCCGGGACTCTTATTGACCTCGAAGTTGGGAAAATAACTCCCCGCAACATCGTCAAGCGCAGAAACATCCGTACCCGGGGGTATCTCGACGGAGAAGCTGAAGTTCTTGTCGTCCACCTTGGTCTTGCCCAGCTTGATGTCCTTTTCCGAAGCCAGCGAACGCATACGGATTGCCGCATCGTCCAGTTCCGCCTTGATGGCATCGTCCGTCTGCACCTGAAGAACGAGGTGCACACCGCCGCTGAGATCCAATCCATACTTGATGCGTTCACTCGGCGGATAGATCGACCAGACCGCAAGGCCCACGACGATCAGGATGAACACGATTCTCCACATAATTTTCTTATCCACACTCGCCTCCGCAGCTTCTCGATTTTCCCGAAGTCGCTTCCGACCCCGGAATCTCGAAGCCTTTTTCTCCTCTAGGAAGTACTCCCACCATCGACCAGACCGGCCACGGCGTTCTTGCTGACACGTAGTTTTGTATTTTCGGATACCTTGAGCATCACGGTGTCATTTTCCACACCGGCGACAGTCCCGTGGATTCCACCGGAGGTCACAACTCTGTCACCTTTCTTCAAGGCGCCGATCATCTGATCTTTCTTCTTCTGCTGCTTCTTCGCCGGTAAGATCACGATAAAATAGAAGAGTCCGAATACCAGCAGCAGCGGCACCATCATTCCCAGTGGGCTCCCGCCCGCGGCCTGCGCTCCCATTGAAACCTCAATCCCGGGCCCGGGGCCCGATTTTTCTCTGATCCTCGCTCTGACGCCGGAATTCGTTCCAGCGGCCCGCCATCATAGCCTCCCGGGCGCTTCGCATCAAGGACAAGTAATAGTGAAGATTGTGAATCGTCAACAAAATCACCGAGGTTACCTCTTTCGCCATGAAGAAATGCCGGAGGGCGCCCCGGGAATACCTCCGACATGTCGGGCAGTCGCAGTCGGGATCCAGCGGCTCGGGATCCTCCTTCCAGCAGGCATTCTTGATGACAAGATCTCCCCGTGAGGTATAGACCTTTCCAGTCCGTGCCGAGCGGGTGGGTAAGACACAATCGAAGAGATCGACGCCACAGGAAACCGCGTGGAGAATATCCTCGGGATATCCGACACCCATGAGATATCTCGGACGCTCATCCGGGAGCAATGGCGCTGAAAAGGCCACCGCCTCGTGAAGCGCTTCACTGGGCTCTCCCACTGCAAGTCCCCCGATGGCATAGCCGTCAAAGGGAAGAGCCTTCAGATGTTCGGATGCGTTTCGCCGGATCTTTTCATCCAGAGCGCCCTGCTGGATCCCGAAAAGCCCGCCGGCCCATTCCTCCGAAGGGCCCCTCAGCTCGTCAGCCCTGCGTATGGCTCGCTCGGCCCAGCGGAGAGTTCGGTCAACAGAGGGCTGAACGCCTTCCCGATCCACCGGATAGGGCAGACACTCGTCAAGAACCATCGCGACATCGACGCCGAAGGAGGCCTGGGTTTCGACAACGGACTCCGGTGTCAAACGGTGCGTCGAGCCGTCGAGATGGGAGCGAAAGCTGACTCCATTCTCATCGAGCTGACGCCGCGCGGAAAGCGAAAAAACCTGGTAGCCGCCGGAGTCCGTCAGGATCGGTCCATTCCATCCCATCAGACGATGCAGTCCACCGAGGCGCCGCATGCCTTCCACACCCGGTCTCAAGAGCAAATGATAGGTATTGGCCAGAACCATCTCGGGTCCCAGGCGCTCAAGCTCCCACCCGGCGACGCCCTTGACGTTCCCAATCGTGCCCACCGGCATGAAGGCCGGCGTCCGAACGAGCCCGTGAGGCGTCCTGAGTTCTCCCGCTCGTGCGGGTGTCTCAGCATCCCTGCAGACGACTTCAAATGAAAGGAGTTCCCGACTCATCTGAAAATCCGGATCAATGCTTCAGCTCGGTTTCACCGGCTGCGGGGTCAGTGATCTCGAAGTTCTCCGGCTCAAGCTTCGGATTCAGCTCCATCCCGCTGAAGACGTACATCGTTGTGTCCCCGTCGGCCTCGACCATCCGGAATGAGACCGGAAGGAACAGTTGCCGGTCGATCTTCAATTCGATTGTCTTCAGCCTTTTCGCCAGGCTCCTGTGGGTGGGTTTCAACACCAGCTCATAGGGTGCAGGCGCCCCGGGGTCTTTCAGGCTCATCTCGAACTGACTCCGGAGTTCGTCCAGCGGCTGAGTTCCCGCCAGAATCCGGACAAAACGCCGGTTCTTCCGGGAAATCTCGACTTCCTCAAGCTCTCCTTCGCCCCTTCTCCAGGTCTTGAGGCTCGATCCTGAAAAGCAGACGACCATCTTCTCGGGGCTCTCATAATTCCAACGCACTTGATCCGGCGCCATAAAGAGAAATTCACCCTCGGAAACGGCATCTTCAAGAAGCATGGCCGAGTGTTTTTCCTGACGAAAGTGAGCCTTCAGGCTCTTGAGGGCGCGCTGATGCTCCACCACGGCCTGGACCAGGGCCCGAAGTTTCTCAGGACCGCGAAGACCGTACAGCGGGTCAGCCCCGGCGGCGGGATCCTGAGCCCGGACCGGCGCAGAAAAAACAACAATGACAGAGAGGAGAAAGCTCAGCACACGCATCGGCGAGACTCTAGCACAGCCTCCGGAGGGGATGAAGGGCCGGAAGACCGGGAGCGCCCGGGACCGGGGCAGCGACTGCGGCAGACAGCGGCGGCGATTTGGGCTTGCATCGGGCGCCGGGACGGCGATCGGCCACGGCGGCCGCAATCCGCAACTGCGACGGTCACGGTGACGGCCTCGGCGACGGTGAGGGGAGGCACGTGACTCCGAGCTTTCGAGGACACCCAGGCGAAGTCGAAGGACAGGAGAGAATCCAGGG